>JBHIFE010000083.1:0-5987 GCA_046760985.1 Dehalococcoidales bacterium | reverse complement strand
TAGCTACCCACTCCAATGCCTGGGTAACTGACATGGCGCTAACATCCATAATATTTCTCCCGCCGATAGTCACCGCTAAAGACTCTGGTTTGAGTCGCCTACCCTGACAAACCGGGCACGGCGTGGATAACATGTAGCGCTCAATCTCGGCTCGGGTATGCTCTGATTGCGTATCACGACTTAGACGTTCCAAGTAGGGAATCACCCCTTCATAGCCACTGAAATATTCCCTGACCCGACCGTAACGGTTCCGGTATCTCACTAACTCCCCCTCTTCCCCATAAAGAATAAGCTTCAGGTGACGCTCACTTAAATCTTTAATCGGAGTATAAAGTGAAAAGCCGTAGCGCCTAGCTAAAACTTCTAGCTCCCCCATATGCCAGGAGAGCCACCACCCAGGATGAATTGCCCCCTGAGAAATAGATAGTCCTTTATTAGGGATAATCATCTCGGGGTCTATCTCCAGCTTCACCCCTAAACCAGTGCAGGCAGGACAAGCCCCGTGAGGACTATTAAAGCTGAAGGTTCGGGGGGCAATCTCACCCAAGCTAATTCCGCAGTAGACACAGGCAAAGTGCTCGGAGAATAATAACTCCTCACCATCAACAATAGATACCAGCACCACCCCCGCCCCAAGCTTAAGGGCAGTCTCCACCGAATCGGCGATACGGCTTTGGCTTCCGCTTTGCCCGATTACTAATCTATCCACCACTGCCTCAATAGAGTGCTTCTTATTCTTATCCAGTTGAAACTCCTCAGACAGGTCATGGATGTGCCCATCAACCCGCACCCGAACATAACCTGCCTTGCGCAAGTCATCAAACACTGCCTGATACTCACCCTTGCGGTCTCTAATCAGTGGCGCCAGAATCATGATGCGGGTTTTCTCCGGGAGACTCTGAACAGCATCGACAATCTGCTGCACTGTCTGCATGGTAATCTCCCGTCCACACCTGGGGCAATGGGGATGACCAACCCGGGCAAAAAGTAGCCTCAGGTAATCATAGATCTCAGTTACGGTACCCACTGTAGAGCGTGGATTCCGACTCGGACCCTTCTGGTCAATAGAAATAGCCGGGCTCAATCCTTCAATATAGTCAACGTCAGGTTTCTCCATCCTGCCCAAAAATTGGCGAGCATAGGCAGACAGAGATTCCACATAGCGACGCTGCCCTTCAGCATAGATGGTATCAAAGGCTAACGAGCTTTTACCTGAGCCAGAAACACCGGTAATAACTACCAGCTTATCCCGAGGGATAACCACGTCTATATTTTTGAGGTTGTGCTCACGAGCCCCTTTGACAATTATGGCATCCAATGGCATATCTTAAAGACCTCTCCCCCGAATCCAAATTATATTGTAGCATTAAGAACATAAGTGTAACAAGGAAACATCTTCAAGTCGTTTGTTTCACTTTGGTTTGTAGTGCTAAAATCAGCGTAGGTTAGCTATCATGCGCCAAAATAAGCGTCATAGCCATGTAACCGTAAAGAACGAATTACACCTTCGTCAGCTCAGTGTAGATGAAGCGCTACTAAAACTTGACCAATACCTCAATGATGCTTTTATGACTGGTTTATACCAGATTAGGATAATTCATGGCAAAGGTACCGGGACTCTGCGCCGCGTGGTCCAGGAGCGACTCGCCAAGCATCCTCTGGTGAAATCACACCGACCCGGTGACTATGGGGAAGGGGGAGACGGGGTTACGATAGTGCAGTTAGTCAAAAAATAGCTATTTGCTCAACAGCCCGCCGCAACATTGAAAGGCAAGGGCTTTTCAGTTATAATGCTTCTGTAATTTACGGTGAGTGTCGCCTAGTGGTCTAAGGCGCCAGGTTGTGGCCCTGGAGAGCGAGGGTTCAAATCCCTCCACTCACCCCATCTTATCAGCGCCTATAGCTCAGTGGACAGAGCATCGGTCTTCGGAACCGAGTGTCGTGGGTTCGAATCCCTCTAGGCGCGCTCTCAATATTTGGTGGAATATATTAGTATGCCCGGCTCTACTTATGGCAAGAGCCTGTCCGGCGCTATGTACTCTCCATATTTTTCTCTTGCTTTGTTCAATCTCTGTCTTTGTTCTTCCAGAATATCAAATACTATTCTGGGTGTATCAGAAACTTGGGTCTCATAAATCTTCTTTACCCGGTCAATCTTAGCCAGATTCTCTGGAATCCTTATCATGAATTGCTCATTATAGTCCTCTTGCTTGTACTCCTTATTGAGTACTTCCTTAAACAACCTCTTAAGATCCTGGTACTTAGGTATCCTACCGGTGGGTGTTTCGATAAAGCCAACATCATTGTGAACACGCAATTCCATCCATTTATACCAAACCTTTTTATCTGTTTTTTCATTCAAAAACCTGCCCTCTCTATCTTGCAAGAAGTAATTAACCGAAAAAATGAGAGGTGGGTTGTCCAAGTCTTTGCCAAAATCCAGATTAATCTGGACATATTTGCCTATCGGCAGGGATAGAAAGTCCAAGTTAGACATGGGATTAAATTCCCTTACCCCTGCTTTGCCCAATGTGGCAGCGGTCGTCTCAGATTCCAAGGAAGCACCTTTAGTTATGATTCCGTGAGTCCAGTTGAAAGACTCTTCAACTGGTACCCAGGTATCCGAGTCTCTACCTCCATAGACTATTCCACCCACGGCAACACCAAGAGGGTCATCAAATCTGGAATCTAAGTTCTCAAACATCCCTAAATCAACGGTAAAACGGGCATTGGGATGTGAGGGAGGTATCTCTCTCCCCTCATCGTCCTTTTTTCCGATGAACCATTCGCCTGAATGGTTGTAGCCTCGGGGAGGGATATTCCCATCCTTGCCAATCCAATACGCATGCTTATCCGCTGTAACCAGTACATTGGAAAATATAATTTCACCGACACTATGAAGCGCCTTCCACTGAATTGGGTCATCTTTAGAATTTATCCCCATTATTATGCCAAACATCCCCTTTTCGACGTTGACTGCCCTAACTTCCCCATTCTTCCTCCTGAGGTAAGCTATGTCATCACCAACGATGGTTTCATTTTCTAGCATAGCGGTAGAGGTCTTCCCACAGAGCGAAGGGAACGCCCCAGTAAAATAAGTTACCCGGTTCTTGGGACCATGAATCCCCATAATAAGCATGTGTTCAGTCAACCAACCTTCCTTTGCCCCTCGGTTAATGGCCAAGCGTATTGCCAACTTTTTAAGCCCAATGGTGTTACCGCCGTATTGAGTGTTGGTGCTATACACAATCTCGTCTTCAAGATCAATATATATTCTCCGTTTATCCAGATTCTTGGATACGTTCCTTTCATCTAATTCTCCTTGAGAATGGACAAACTTGAAGAAATGAGCTGAAGAACCCTGCCTGACGAATTCTTCGTAGCCCGGCCGATAGAGAATATCTTCATTGTGAGCCACATAGCTAGAGTCAGTAAGCTGAACGCAGGGTATGGAGAACTCAGATCTGATCGGTCCCAAACAGGAGAAGTGTATATAAAGCTCCTTACCTTTCATGATGTCCCTGAGAATCTCATGAACTTCCCGTAGCCCTTCATCTCTGTCTGTGGTACTTATGGCTGGACCCAAGTCAACACCCTTGGGGACAAGAATATTAGTGTTCTTCCTATCTCTAGCCTGATCATAATAACTATCAAAATGAACGGTGTGACCCTCGATGGCAAGTTTACTTTCTTCTCCGTTTCTTATTGCTGACTGCCTGATATAGTCAATATCGTCGTCGGAATCGGTACAGACAAACACTTTATCCGGATTGCAGAGCTCAACATATTTAGCAATGAATTGGTGAAGTTCACGATTGTCTATCCGGATAAGTCTCTGGTAGCCTTCTTGACCCAACCTTGTTCTGAGTAGGCTTCTAGTTTTATCCTCCACGCAGACTCCTTTCCTGACTCAAAAAACTTATCGCACGGGAGTTGGCTTGACCGCCTGAAATAAAATCCATCGCGGGGATGGAATCAGCCTACGTTTGTAAAAGCTAATTACAGTATATATAGATTTTAGAATACTAATTATTAGGAATGCTTGTCAACCTCCGTTCCAAGATTCTCTTGATAAGTGACCTCTCAATGTTATAATTTATAGATAGCGGCTTATGATTCGTAAGTGCCAGGTAGATGATGCCCAGAGGATGTACTTTATCATCAACGAGGCAGCCAAAGCCTATGATAGTGTTATCCCGGGCGACTGTTACCATCAGCCCTATATGCTTATGGATGAACTTGAGCGAGAAATGAAGCGTATAACCTTCTTTGGCTGGGAGTTAGAAGGGGAGCTAGTTGCAGTGATGGGGATTGAACCGATTAAAGATGTTACCCTTATTCGCCATGCCTATGTATTACCCCAGTGGCAGAAGCAGGGAATCGGTAGTAAACTGTTAAATCACCTTAAAAGTCTGGTTACTACTTCCCAGCTGCTGGTCGGGACATGGGCTGATGCTCGCTGGGCAATTGCTTTTTACCAGAAGCACGGCTTCAGACTATTACCTGATAAGGATGAATTGCTAAAAACCTACTGGGATATCCCGCAACGACAGATTGAAACCTCAGTGGTTATGGGAATAAACATCAAGAAGGACACAGAGGAGTCAGTATGAACACTAAATGGTTTAGCCGACTTATTCAAGCTACAGTAATTACCCTCGCCTTGGCTGCAGTCTGCCAGGAACTGGAAAAACCGAAGGAAGAAAGAAAGTGGTGCGGGACAATTGTTGGTTTTATACCGTATGACTTTCGCCTACCTACCATTGAGAAGTTCAAAGATGCTTACTGGAATCCTTATGAAAGCCGAATTTTTACTCCTGAAGTGTTTGGTATTGGCTGGGCAATCAACTTCTACGCCCTGCTGGAAAGGCTGAGGCTGATCGGGCGAGCTATCTCCGAGGAAGACTTCCTGATGCCGGGTCAGCATATGAAAGAAGTGCTGACCCACGCCCTAGAGACAGATTGAGCTTTGCTGGTTTTATGTAAAGAGACCAAATAAAATGTAAGGACAACCATTGATACTATTACCTAAGGTGAAGGAACAAACGGCGACGGCGCAGTTTATTGAAAAGGAAATCAAGGCGTTTGCGCGCGCCAGTCCCCTAAACCGCATGCCCCTGTCAGATAATTTTATCTTTGACGAACCACTAGTGCAGTTCGCTGATGGTGATGACCCTATCTTCCTTCAATACAAGACCATTATTGACTCCAGCCACCTTACACCCCGCGAGGCACTGGCCAAAACCTACAACCAAAGCCCTGAAGATATACCACCACAACTCTCCGTTATTAGCTGGATCCTGCCAATTACGAGTAAGACGCGAGAATCTAACCGCCGGCAGATAACAACCCCATCTCGCTTCTGGTCATACACCCGCTGGTATGGTGAGAAGTTTAACGATGCCCTACGTAAACACGTGGTTAAATTCCTCACTGAAATAGGATACCTAGCAGTGGCACCGGTGGTGGAACCTTATTTTAAAAGGATGACTAACGAGAAGGGCAACTACTCAAACTGGTCAGAACGACATATTGCCTATGCCGCTGGACTCGGCACCTTCAGTCTTTCCGACGGCTTTATTACCGAGTGCGGTATTGCTCACCGCTGCGGAAGCGTAGTCACTAACCTAGTGCTGCCAGCCCGCCCAAGGATAGCCAAAAACCCTTACTCAAACTGCCTCTTCTATGTAAACCGTAAGTGTCGTGCCTGTATTGCCCGCTGTCCTGCTGGAGCTATTACCGAAAGCGGTCATGACAAACTTAGATGCAAAGAATACATGGACTCCGAGATAGGCTACTTGCGAGAGGAGTACAATGTTAGGGTGACGGGGTGTGGGCTTTGCCAGACAAAGGTGCCCTGCGAATTCCGCAACCCGGCGAAGAAGCTGAGCAAAAAGACAGGATAATAATAAATTGAGACCTCGGTGGTGCTGGGGGTGGAGGTGGGGCGTTACTTAGGAATTAAAAATTACTATTCTAATGTCGCA
>JBHIFE010000082.1:0-6125 GCA_046760985.1 Dehalococcoidales bacterium | reverse complement strand
CGAACATGGGCATGATGACATGGATGTAATTATCCACTCCCACCGGGCGGATAACTCCGGGACTTGACGGAGTGGTAGTCTCCAGAGCCACCTGTGCCTCATGAAGCACACTGAGCACATCAGTTAGGTACTTGCCGTTAAAGGCAATTTTTGACTCCTCACCCTCGACAACAGCATCAATCTCACCGACATCATCCCCTATCTCTTCCGAGCGAGCCGATACCGTTACCTTACCCGGGGTTAGCTCACCACCGGCGGTTATCACTAGACGGACAATGCCACTGCCGTCGCGGGCAAAGATTGAGGCAGTTTTGGTTGCCCTCAAGAAATCGGCAACGCTAACTATCATTCGGGTGTTATAGCTCTGAGGAACGAGCTGAGCATAATTGGGGAAAGTACCTTGAACCAGCTGGGATACTAGCTCAATATTTTTAAGGCGAAAGAGGGACTGGCTCTTATTAGGATTTATCGTTATCTCAACCGCTTCCTCTTGGTCAGCCATCAGTCGATTTAGTTCGGACAGAGTCCGAGCGGGGATAATAACCTCAGTCTTTGGGCTAATCGGGACGGAGATAGGTAGCTTGTATACGGCTAATCTAAAGCCATCGGCTGCCGCCAGTGTCAGCAAATCACCATCAAACTGGGCATCAACTCCGGTGAGCACCGGGCGAGACTCTTCGGTTGCTGCGGCAAACACAACTTGATTAATTCCTTGCTGAAGGGCTTCCATTTCAACCTTGGTAGCGATACCCTCCTCAACCTTGGGTATGGGTGGGAAATCCTTGGCGTCAACCCCGCTGATGCGTGCCTCAAATCGGGCGCATTTTAGCTCTAGGGTCTTAGTCCGCGGGGAAAGGCTAATATCAATCCGTTCGCTGGGCAAGGAGCTAATAAACTCGGTAAGAAGTCGAGCGGGAACAGTTATTGCTCCCGCTTCCTCTATCTTGGCACCAATCCAGCAGCTAATAGCCATTTCTAGATTGGTGGCAACAAGCTTAAGGCGACCGTCATCAGTGGCTAAGAGGACATTATTGGTTATCGGCAAGGTTGTTCTGGTGGCTACTGCCCTCCCCACCACATTAAGTCCCCGGTTTAAGTTTTCTTGAAGACACGATAGTTTCATGGTGCACCTCCAAAATTAGCTAGTGGTGGAATAGTATATAACAATTAGTTAATTCTACTCAAGGTTAATTGTGCCACTTTTGCCACCACTTTTTCTAGTGAGACGAATATTCTCAATCTGGATATTACGGTCTACTGCTTTGCACATGTCGTAGATGGTTAGGGCGGTGACTGTGGTAGCGGTAAGTGCCTCCATCTCCACACCCGTTTTGCCAATACTCTTTACCTTGGTAGTAATCTCTACAGTATTATTCTTCTCATCCAGACTGAACTCAATGTTGATATCTCCGATGAGAACCGGGTGGCACAGTGGTATTAAATTAGGTGTTTGTTTGGCAGCCATAATGCCAGCTAGCTGAGCTACCGAGAGCACATCTCCTTTTGCCATCTTCCCCTTCTTTAACAGGTCAAGGGTAGAAGCTTGCATTCTGACGGTGCCTTTGGCTACTGCCTCACGGTTAGTATCAGGCTTCCGGGTAACATCCACCATTTTGGGGCGACCCGATTCACCTATATGGGTTAGCTTTTCCATAATTAACCCCCTACCTGGGAAAAGGGACGGTCTTGAGGCACACAGCCTTCGGCTAGATGATGGCGCAGTGGCTTGCTGGCGACCGCTTCTTCAATTAATCTTCTCAGTTCTGCTGAGGACATGCCACTACGCAGTGGCTGCCTCAAGTCTATTTCATCATTGCTCAATAGGCAGAGGCGAAGCTTGCCATCAGCAGTAAGACGAAGTCGGTTGCAGCGGAAGCAGAAATGTTCGCTAACCGGAGTGATAAAGCCAATGGTGCCTTTAGCCTGAGGCAGACGATAGTATTTAGCTGGTCCATTGCCCATTTCAAGTGAGCAAGGTTCTAATTTGCCTAATACTTCCAGGCGCTGCCTTATCTCGCTGACCGGGACAAATGGGGAGACGGCAGTGCCCTCACCAAAGGGCATATACTCAATAAAGCGCACATGCCAGCCTTCGGTAATAGTTTTAGTGGCAAAATGGAGCAATTCATCGTCATTAACCCCGGACATAACCACCATGTTAATCTTGATTGGGTTAAGCCCAACCGACTGAGCGACTTTGATGCCTTCTAGTACATTACTAAGATTACTGCCCCGAGTAATATACTTAAATTTGTCCGGCTTAAGGGTATCCAGGCTTACATTAACTCGCCGTAGTCCGGCTTGTTTCAGTTCAGTAGCATAGTGAGCCAGCAGGACTCCATTTGTAGTCAGGGAAATATCATCTATGGCATCTATCTGTGCCAACATCCGGACTAGTTCAGGTAATCCTGCCCTTACCAGGGGGTCACCACCAGTAATTCTTACCTTATTTATGCCTAAATCGGCGGCAGCTTCAGCTATAGTGTAGATTTCTTCATAGCTAAGAATGTCGCTATGTGGCATCAGGTGAACACCCTCAGCTGGCATACAGTAGATACAGCGCAGATTACAGCGGTCAGTTACCGAGATGCGAAGGTAATCTATAGGGCGCTGAAAAGAGTCAGAAAGTCCGGTCATAGATGAATATTTTCTCCAGTGATTCTCTGTGTTCTACTTAACCCAATTAATAACTTATAGGGCATATTTACTGTTCCCTTAACCTCTCCAGCACCCGATGTACTTGTCTGGCTGCCCGTCCCCGGTGACTAACTCGGTTCTTCATGGTCAAAGATAACTCAGCCATCGTTTTATCTAGCTCAGGCAGGTAAAACACCGGGTCATAGCCAAAGCCGTGCTCACCCCTTGGGGCAAAAGTTATAAAGCCATGGCATTCACCGGAACAAAACTCTACCTTTCCCTCGGGTGTAGCTATAGCAATAACACACTGAAAATGAGCCGAGCGCTTCTCCCACGGTACACCTTTGAGTCGTGCCAAAAGGTAGTTTATTCTTTCTCTATCTGAAGCACCCTCCCCAGCATAACGGGCTGACAGTGGACCGGGCTCACCACCTAAAACGTCAACCGCCAGTCCCGAATCATCAGCCAGCGCTACTAACTGGCTCTTGGCGGCTAAAATTGTTGCCTTTAATCTAGCATTTTCCTCCAGACTTTTCCCCGCCTCGCTGACTACGGCAGTGATGCCTTGCTCAGCCAGCGTAACCAGCTCATAGGGAAGGTCACGGAGTAAACTTTTGTATTCACGCACCTTGGCTTGATTATTTGTTGCCAGAAGGAGCTTAGGATGCAACCGGACTCCAAAAATAAGTCTTAAAGGTTACTGGTAAGCTCGTCAATAGTCATTGCCGCCATGGTCATAGTCTGCAGGGTGCCTCTTGAGCCTAGTTCTATGGCTACTTTGGATATAGTCTTGTTGTCTGGAGCCTCCAAGATATTTAGGAAGTCGTACGGACCCAGAAGAGCATACTGAGCTAGTATCTTAACCCCCATAGCTTCGACTTCCTTATTAACCTCTTTGAGTCTTTTTGGACTTTCCTTTACTGTTTTCCTGCCCTCGTCAGTTAACGTGGTAAGCATAACATAAATTGCCATTTACCTCACCCCCGTTTTAAATATGGCTATGAATTACTTTGCTTTAATGATAGCCCTCGCTGTTGGCTCAGTCAAGGGCAGTAAATCTTCTCTCTAATTTCTTTGCCACCTGAGGCATGGTAGTGTATTCCATCTCCTCCAGAGGCAGACGGTGCGGCTCAAACGGACCATGGCGGCGCATGTAGTTAGCTATTTCATTTGCCTGCTGGCGGACTATATCAAATGACTTATCAGCAAACATGTCACGTGGTCCCACCAGCTTGCCCTCAGCAAGCTGAAAGCCAGCCGCAGTTACCCTTGGTGGTCCGTCAAAACGGGTTGGTGTGGCATCCTCAATAGCTACCGGCATCAAAGGACCGTGATGAGAGCCCCGCATCCAGCCCTCTACCAGATGGGGTAAGGTGAAAGGCTCCAGTATCTCACCTACCGCCGGGAACTGCGCCTGGGCGCGAACAACACATACTGGGTCATCCTTACCCACATATCTACCAGCAATCAAAGACAGACGCTGGGTTGAGGATACCGCGGCTATCTCTTTGGTTTCCCGCTGGTAAACCGCTTTTATTGCGTAGCGTGAAGGAGCACCAATGAAAATCAGCAGGTCATAAATTTCCTCCGGGGCGTTCAAGGTTATCTTCTTATGTTCCTTGACATCGTGCACTTCAAAGGCAAAACCGGTGTGCATATTGGGGGCAATAACCAGCCCGATGGTATTAAATGGGTCAGCGAACATCTTATATAGTGGCATATTCCACCCCCCGGCTGAGGTCTTGTCCGCCATAAAAACGATAATAGTTTCAGACTTCCGTTCCTCAAACTCCATCTCGGCTACCCCAGGACCCATTCCCTTAACATTACCGGAAAAAGCATCGGATAATAAGTCCTGCCCAGCACCATAAAGCTTTAACTTTTTAGCCAATGCTGTGCCCTCAACAAAGGTATCCCAAGCTAATTTATGAATTTTTTCGTTTTCCTCGCCAAGCTTGTGAGTCATAATGAGTTGCAGGTCATCGCCACACTTGGTTACATAATAGTCAATCAGCAATCCTTCTTTCTTAGCCTTGGCTAGGCTCTCATCAGCCTTGGCTAAAATATCAGGGTGAGACGCAGAATGCCCAACGTAACCACCGATATCAGCCTTGATTACACTCAGGGTAAGCTTCATTATTTTCCTCCTTTGCTTTAGTATTCAATTCCCTTTCGGGCGGATACTCCTTTGTCATAAGGGTGCTTTAATTTTACCATTTCAGTAACCAGGTCTGCCAATTCAATTATCTTGGCGTCAGCATAGCGACCGGTAAGGATGAGCTCTACATCCTGTGGCTTATCAGCAATCAGACTGACCACCTCATCCAATTCAATGAGTTTTTTGGCTACAGCTACATTTACTTCATCCAACACTACCAGGTCATAATTGCCGCTGAGCATAGCCTCGCGGGCAGCCGATAAAGCCAGCTTTGCCTGCTCTATCTCCTCAGGCTTAATATTTGCCATATCGGTAAGGCATCTAAAGCCAAAGCTGGCTACATCAACATTGGGTAGCTTAGACAGGGTACTGAATTCGCCGTAGGGGTATTTGCCTTTCATAAAGAAAACGATGAATACTTTCAAACCGTGACCTAAGGCTCGGACTATAGAGCCTAGTGCTGCTGAAGTTTTGCCCTTCCCGTTGCCGGTGAAAACCTGAACCATACCCTTGCAGTTTTTTCCTCTCACCAAAGCTCCTCTGGTATCAAGGATTCTAACCAGCGGTATAAATAGACCATATTCCTAGCAATGAAATATAATTAGCTGGGTAGAGTAACGCCAGTTTAGCAACCCGACTTGGTTTTTGTCAATAAAGTGGCTATTAAGCCGCTATCTCAGAGCCTTGGATTATGCTTGGTGTATTACTCTTCGCCTCGTCCTGAGGAAGTGGGTGAAGCCCACCAGGCAAGGTAGAGCGACACTGTAAACAACAAGTGGTGCAGAAAATCCCAGCCACCAGCACACCATTGGTAGCGGGATAAATAGAAAGGCGCTGGCTAGGATTACATTCCTTCGGATAAGCAGGGCTAATATCGCTGGTCCAGCCATTATTAGCATCGGCTGGGTTATCACGGTTAGTAGCACACCAATGGTGGTACTTTCCCCCCGCCCACCCCTGAAGCCAATAAATACTGGCCAGTTATGACCAATTACGGCGGCAGCACCGGCAAACAGAATAGTCACTTGGGGTAGGCTGGCTGCCTGGGCAATAAGGATAGCTAGAGCACCCTTTCCAGCATCAACCAGCCCCACGGTAACTCCTGCTTTAGGACCTAGTTGATGAAAGGCATTGGCGGCACCCATGTTCTCATCCCCAATTCGCCGAATGTCAACGCCCCTCAAAATACGCCCGGCAATGTAGGCGGTGGGGACGGAACCGAGAAAATAACCTAATATTATTATTAGCCAGGGCATGTCACACCTTAATCTTAGGTGGTGCCGGGGGCGGGACTCGAACCCACAAGGATTACTCCGGCGGATTTTAAGTC
>JBHIFE010000081.1:0-6184 GCA_046760985.1 Dehalococcoidales bacterium | reverse complement strand
CGAGAATATGGTATAGTCTCTGTTCGTAAGATACCTGTGCTTGGAGGAGGTAAGTAAGGACATAATCAAACAACTGCGTGTTAACGAAAGGATTAGAGCTCAAGAGGTTCGACTCGTGGGGGAAAAGGGGGAGCAGTTAGGAATTATGCCCTTGAGCCAGGCACGGGAGATAGCCAGAAAATACAATCTTGACCTGGTTGAGGTAGCTCCTACCGCAATACCCCCGGTGTGTCGCCTTCTTGACTATGGCAAGTATAAATACGAGCAAGCCAAGAAAGAGCAAGAGGCTAGAAAAAACCAGAAGGTCTCATTATTGAGAGAGGTTCGGCTACGCCCTAAGATTGGTGACCATGATTTTGAGGCTAAAGCCAGAACGGTAAGGAAGCTACTTGCCGATGGAGCCAAGGTTAAGGTAACAGTAATGTTTAGAGGGCGTGAGATCACCCATCCCGAACTTGGCTGGAAGTTACTGCAGCGGATGTCAGAGTTACTGAAGGAAGAGGCTTCTGTGGAGAGGCAACCAGTGATGGATGGGAGACAGATGAACATAATCCTGGCTCCAATAGCTACTCAGAAAGCCAAGATAAGAGAAGAGGTAAAGAAAACTTAAGATGCCAAAAATCAAAACTCATAAGGGAGCGCAAAGCCGTTTCCATATTACTGGGAGCGGCAAAATTATGCGGATTAAGGGCGGGAAAAGCCACCTGCGCCGCCGTAAAGCAAAACGGGTTAAGCGCCTTTTTGATGAAAAAATAGCCCTGCATCCCACTGACAAAACCAAGATAAAAAGGCTTATCCCCCACGGAGTTAAATAGGAGGAGTTGTATTTGCCACGAGTAAAGAGAGGTGTGACCACCCACCGCCGACATAAAAAGGTATTAGCCCTGACCAAAGGGCATCGGGCAACCAAGCATTCCCTCTATCGCCGGGCTCACGAGTCTATGCTTAAGTCGCTAAGCTATGCCTACAGTCACCGCCGTGAGCGAAAGGGTGATATGAGACGACTGTGGATTTTGCGGATTAGTGCCGCCAGCCGAGCCCAAGGTCTCAACTATGGTCAATTCATGGATGGCTTGAAAAAGTCTGGGATTGAAATCAACCGTAAAATGCTAGCCGATATGGCAGTCAGGAATCCAGAAGCTTTTACTAATCTGGTAACCATAGCCAGAGAGAAAGCTCAAGCCTGAGATATTATTTAAACCCCGTTCCCCCCTTATTTTTTGAGGGCTGTTATCACCCTCACCCCCTGTGTCCCCCTCTCCCTCAAGGGAGAGGGGGAAGAATATTAGAAGAGGGGCTACGCCCCTATATTACTAAAGTCCAGAGCAGGGAGAGGGGGATAGGTTGCCAAATAGTCCCATTGCTTGACCCCTTTGCGGTGATAACCTATAATCCAAGACAGCTAAAGTCCAAGGTAAGAAATGTTAAAGCAGCTTGAAGAACTGAAACTAAAGGCACAACGGGAACTGGAAGGTATTAACAATGTTAGGGAGTTAGAATCCTGGCGGGTTCGTTACCTGGGGAAGAAAAGCCCTCTAATCAGTATCCTTCGCAGTCTGGCTGCTTTACCTCTCGCGGAAAGAAAGAGTGCCGGCGCTCTAGCTAACCAGGTCAAGACCAGCTTAGAGGAAAGCTGGAAGCAAAAAGAGCAGGTTCTCCGCGAGCTTCAACTAACTGCCAAGGCTAAAAGGGAAGTTATTGATATTACCCTGCCGGGTCGTCCTTTGCCGGTGGGTCGTTTACATCCCATTACTCAAACACTTGATGAAATATGTGACATATTTATCTCTATGGGCTTCCAGATAGTAGAGGGACCAGATGTAGAGTGGGATTATTATAATTTCGAAGCGCTGAACATTCCCAAAGAACACCCCGCCCGCGACACTATGTCAACCTCCTGGGTTGATTATCAGACAGACAGTGGAGAGAGACCGATGCTCCTCCGCACCCACACTACCGCAGTAACTGCCAGAGTGGTTGAGAGTATGAAACCTCCGATAAGGGTAATTGAGCCGGGCAAGGTTTATCGCTACGAAGCTAGTGACGCTACCCATGTCCCGATGTTCCATCAAATTGACGGCTTCGCTGTAGATAAAGGTATTACCATGGCTGACCTCAAGGGGACACTCTACGAGTTTGTTCGCCGTTTCTTCGGCGAGGAGAGGAAGGTACGTTTTCGCTGCGACTACTTCCCCTTCGTTGAGCCCGGCGTTGAGATGGCAATCGACTGCCTGGTCTGTAATGGAAAGGGGTGCCGCCTGTGCGGCAATAGTGGCTGGATTGAAATATTGGGTGCCGGGATGACTCACCCACAAGTACTGCAACGTGGTGGCATTGACCCCGAGGTCTATCAAAGTTTTGCCTTTGGCATAGGTATTGACCGCCTGCCCATGCTCCGCTATGGGATTGATGATATCAGGCTATTCTATAGCAGTGACCTCAGATTTTTAAGGCAGTTCTAGGGTTGGAGAAATGAAAGTTCCACTTAAGTGGCTCCGGGAATATATAGATATTACCTTGCCTGTAGCTGATTTGGCTAACCGACTAACCGAGGCTGGCATTGAGGTTAAGGGAACACAGGTTATTGGGGGTAACTGGGAGAATATCGTCATTGGTCAAATAGTGGCAATTAACCCCCACCCCAATGCTGACCGCCTTCGCTTAGTTACCATAGACCTAGGTACAGAGCAACTAACCGTCGTTTGTGGGGCGCTAAATCTCAGGCTTGGTGATAAAATAGCCTTTGCCCGTGTCGGTGCCGAGCTTATAGATGGACATACCGGTCAGCTATTCCGCCTGAAATCAGCTAAGATTCGCGGCGTTGAATCCGGTGGTATGGTCTGTTCCGAGAAAGAGCTGGGTATCTCCGATAACCACAAAGAGATTCTGGTTTTGTCCCCAGAGGCACCGATAGGCACACCACTGACCGATTATCTCAGTGACACTATCTTTGACCTGGATGTAACTCCTAACCGACCTGACTGCCTTTCTGTAATTGGCATCGCCAGGGAGGTTGCTGCCCTGACCGGTCAAAGTCTCAGCCTCCCCGAGGTCAGCTATGAGGAAGCTGCACCTCTGATAGACCAGCAAATATCAATAGAAATTGCCGACCCTGACCTGTGCCCCAGATATTGCGCTAGCCTGATTACCGGGATAAAAATAGCCGAGTCTCCTAAGTGGATGCAACAGCGTTTACTGGCTTGTGGTATGCGCCCGATAAATAATATTGTTGATATTACCAACTACGTTATGCTGGAACATGGACAACCCCTGCACGCTTTTGATTACCAAAAAATCAGGGGCAGGAAAATTATTGTCCGCCGGGCTACTGACGGCGAAATTATAGTTAGTCTGGACGGGGTAGAGCGAGCCCTTTCTCAAGATATGCTGGTTATTGCTGACGAGGAACGAGCGGTGGCTATCGCCGGTGTTATGGGTGGAGCTAATAGTGAGGTTACTGAAGCGACAACCTCAATACTGCTGGAATCAGCCAACTTTAACCCGGCAAGCATTCACCACACTGGCAGCCAGCTATCTCTATCCAGTGAAGCCTGTATGCGATTTGAGAGGGGGATTCGCCCTGAGCTAACCATACCCGCACTTAAACGAGCCACTCAGTTAATTATGCAACTAGCTGGTGGCAAAGTGGCCAAGGGTTTGGCTGATGTTTACCCCGGCAAGCGAGACCACGAGCCCATCTTGCTCTCAACCGAAAAGGTAAACCGATTCTTAGGTGTTGAGTTTGACCTTGACCAGATAGTGGGCACACTGAGTTCATTAGGTTTTCATTTCAAGCCAACCAGTTCAGCTTCGGAGGTTTGGGTTATTGCTCCATACTGGCGAAGTGATATCCAGCAGGCAGTTGACCTTAGCGAGGAGGTAGCCCGCATTATTGGCTACGATAAAATTCCAACGACTATGCTCAGTCAGCCGCTACCCCGACAAAACCCGGAGCCCATCCTTAGTCTTAAGCAGAAGATAAGAGACAGCCTTGTTGGCTATGGCTTCCAGGAGGTAATTACCTATTCCTTAACCAGTCTGGAAATGCTGAATAAACTGAAGCCCGAACCCCGCCCTACCGAACCAATGCCTCTTCGCATGGCTAATCCAATGACCGCAGACCAGGAATACCTTCGCCCCAACCTGCGAGCTAATCTTTTAGCTGTCCTTTCGGCAAATCGGAGGCATGAAGAAGGCGGCATCAGGCTTTTTGAACTGGGTAAGGTATATCTACCCAGGGAGAAGGATTTGCCCGATGAGCCTGAGGTACTGTGCGGTCTACTAAGTGGCGTTAGACTGGAAAAATCATGGCAGGGCGAGAGCGGATTGCTGGATTTCTTTGATGCCAAGGGTGTGGTAGAAGGCTTACTTAATCAGTTGGGTGTGGCAGCCAGCTTTGAGCAGAGTAGTGACCAAAGTTTACATCCGACTAAGCAGGCAGCTATAGTTATCGGCGGTAATAGACTGGGTGTTATCGGCGAGTTGCACCCCAAAGTATCAGAGGCATTTGAACTTTCGGACACTGCCTGTCTATTTGAAATCAATGTGGCTGCCCTTTTGCCCTTTACCATTGGTCATAAAATGTTCCAGCCAATACTCCGCTTCCCAGCCACAGTCAGAGATATAGCCCTGCTAGTTGATGCCCAAGTAAGCCACCAGCAAGTGCTAAATATTATTAAGAGCTTTCCACTGGTAAATCAGGTGGCTATATTTGACGTCTATTCCGGCAAGCCAGTCCCAGTGGGCAAGAAATCCCTCGCCTATAGCATTACCTACCAGTCACCAACCCATACCTTGACCGATGAAGAGGTTAATGAAGTTCAACAGCAAATCCTGAGTAAGTTGTCTAAAGAACTAGGCGCTACCCTGCGCAGCTGATATTTAGGTCATTTGATTGGAGAGTTTAAGAGGGTGAGGTAGGTGACTAACTTCTAATGAGTTTCTTAAGTCTTGCCACTACCCCCTCTAACGGCACAAGCTGAGATTCTTTTTCCGAGCGCTTCTTCACCTCCACACTACCCTTCTCCAGAGTTCGGGGGCTAATAGTAACCCGGATAGGTATCCCCAGCAGGTCAGCATCATTGAACTTTACCCCGGGGGACTCTTCACGGTCGTCAAAAAGCACCTCCAAGCCCTCTGCCTCAAGCTGAGCATATAGATTTTCGGCAACTTCTGAAACCTTAGAACCCTCCCGATACAGAGGGCAGAGATAGACATGATAGGGAGCAATAGGCACCGGCCAGATAATGCCCTTATCATCGTGATTCTGTTCTATAGCTGCAGCTAGCAAACGACCCAGACCTATGCCATAACATCCCATGACAATCGGGTGAGCCGTGCCCCTATCGTCAATGAAAAGAGCACCCAGTTTTTCACTTAGAAAGGTGCCCAGCTTAAAGACATGCCCGACCTCAATGCCGTGTGTGGATGATAGCTTGCCGCCGCACCCGGGGCACCCGTCCCCAGCTTTAGCTCGGGCGATGTCCGCCACAATATCAGCTTTAAAGTCCCGGGGATAATTGACATTTCTGAGGTGGGTATCCGGTTTATTGCCACCGGCAACAAAGTTTGTCCCCGAGGTTATGGAGTCGTCAGCAACAACTTTAACACCGCTGATACCTATTGGCGAGGCTGAGCCAGCGACAATGCCCGCTTTCATCACCTCGTCTTCAGTAGCCATACGAAGCTCAAAACAGTGCAAAATGTTCTTTAATTTTACTTCGTTTACGTCTAAGTCACCTCGGATAACAACAAAGGTTAGCTTACCATCGGCGACATAGAAGACGGCTTTAATGGTGTGGCTCTGAGGTACCTTTAGAAAGGCTGACAGTTCCTCAATAGTAGCCACCCCGGGGGTAGCCACCTCTTCAAGCGGTAATGGCTTCCCACCTCCCACTTTTTCCTTCACACTTTCCGCCTTATCTACATTAGCCGCATATTTGCAGTTATCACAATAGACAATCTCATCCTCGCCGGTTTCAGCAATAACCATAAACTCGTGAGACTCCTTGCCACCAATGGCACCGCTATCAGCTTCAACCAGGAGGGTGGGCAGACCACAGCGATTATAGATATTCTGGTAGGCTTGAAGCATCTTGCCATAGCTCTGGCTTAGCCCCTCTTCGTCAGCATCAAAGCTATAAAGGTCTTTCATGGTAAACTCACGGACTCTAATCAGCCCACC
>JBHIFE010000080.1:0-6226 GCA_046760985.1 Dehalococcoidales bacterium | reverse complement strand
TGGGTCAATACCAAGCCTAGCCAGCTTTGCCCGAGCTTCCTGCTTTGGGAAAGCCGTGTTCTTGATTGAGAGCGGGTCTATGGCTGGTGGGAATATTGACACCCTAGCTGAGTCAAGTCCATCCAGATGGTACTCAGGCATGCTGAAAAGTATCATCCGGTATTCGTTCATGTAGGGCAGTAACACTTGTCTTATCCAATCATTGGGCTCGGTGGTATCAATGTGGCATACCCAGATGCCAGGGGAAGCAGTTTTCAGGTAATGAAGCAAAGGTAGCACCTGGACGTCATGCGCTATCCACAGGTCAGCACTTACTGTCTGGTCAGCCAGAGCTTTCGCTGCTCTTTCATTGTAAGCTAAATAGAGTTCTATATCCTTGTCGACCGGATAGCTACTTTTGCCTTGAAGGCAGTGGTGCAGCATCTTGGTAACCCGGAAGAACGAGTCATCAGGTTCAATGGCATACCACTCGGCATCTACCCCCACCCCCTGCATCATTGGCACCAGCGACTTCAGAATCTCAGCCACACCACCGCCGACAGGCGTAGCGTTGATGTACACAATGTGCAACCCTCTGAGCTTTTCAGCAATCTCTGTTGCCTCTATCAACTGGTCATCAGGGACGATGCCTTCATAGATTTCAAATTTAATTGGCTTTGTCTCTACCTTTCTCATAGTAAGCACCTCTGTAATCAATCATCTCACCAGACTCATTACAGCTAAGCCCACCGTTACCATTGAAACCGCCAGCAGCTTTTGCACCATAATTGGGCGATACAGCCTTTCAGGAAAAAGCTGGGGAGTCATAACGCTAAGCAACGAGTTGAATATCAATACCATTAAGGGGCGCGTCGCTGTAACAGCAGCCACTAAGGATATTGGCCCGCGGGTTATCGCGACAAAGTATATGACTACCGAAACAGCCAGCAACACTTCGGCGAGTATTATCAACCCAAGAGTTCTAGTCCGCCTTGTCATCAGAGAGACCTCTCTTCCAACGTCAGCACCTAAACAAGTGCCCAAGAGCACCACCGCGCTGCTCAGAGTGGATACCGCAAAGACTTGCCAGCAAGACAGTGACTCCAGCGCCAAGCTGGCGAGCGTGACGAATCCGGCAACACCCACACTGCCAGAAAGGAGGTACAGGAACGACCTACCAGACCTGACGGCTCCGCCAGGAAACAACCTGTGCTGGGATATGAGAATCGCCCCCGCAATTACCAGAGATATTGCTAACCACTTGCTTGGGGTCAGGCTCTGACCCAGAAAAACGACAGCAAGAATAGCCACAAATACCGGGTAACTATCCAGTAATGGTACTGCTCTTGACACCTCGCTCTCCGCCTGAAGCCCTTTATACTGTGCGGCCAGGCTAAGCGCGCGAACCACCCCGGCAGAAAGTGCTAGCATCACCGGCCAACTCAATCGTAGCGGCAGCGGTTCAATAAGCAAAATCGTCATGGACAAGAGCACCTGAACCACCGCCGCCCAAGTGCCATACGAGAAGGCGCTCCGGACATGATGCTCGAGGCAGCGCTTCTGCACAATTACCGCCACAGAGCATACCCCGGTGCTCAATAAAGCCAGCCATACCCACTCCATTGCTTCTCCTTTTAAGTCACAACTTAAATGTCAGCTCTGTCTTGTTCTAACTATTGGCTTATCCCCACCAAGTTGCATCGGAATGCCGAGGACATTCAAACTGGCTAAGTAATCTTTCAACTCATCAGCCATGCCGGGATTTTCCAAAGCAAAGGCTATAGATGCCCTGAGCAGCCCCAGCGGTGTGCCGACATCGTACCGTGTCCCTTCAAACCTGTAGCCGAATATCTGCTGGTTTGATAGTAGCCGGCTCAGACCATCGGTCAGCTGAATTTCGCCACCCTTTCCAGGTAGTGTTTCCTCAAGTGCCGGGAATATTTCAGGCGTCAGCACGTATCTACCAACGATACCCAGCCTAGACGGAGCGCAGCGCATATCAGGTTTTTCCACTAGGCTGAGTACTTGATACAGACGGTCATCAAGCTGGCGCGGCTTGATAATGCCGTAGCTGCTTACGCGCTCTTCTGGCACTTCTTCAATTGCCAGAATGCTGCCTCGGCACTGCTCAAATGCTTTGATCAACTGCTTTGTTGCCGGCACCTCGCTGCGGATAACATCATCTGGCAGCAGAAGGGCAAAGGGCTCCTCACCAATAAAGTCTCGGGTCATTAAAACCGCGTGCCCCAAGCCAAGTTGCTCTCGCTGTCGAACATAGCAGATTTTGGTTGAATTACCTATGGAAGACACTTCTGCCAGGGCTTCAGACATACCCTTCTCCTGAAGGACCTGCTCAAGTTCAAAAGAGCGGTCGAAATGGTTCTCCACCGAATGCTTACCTATGGCAGTGACAATTACGATCTGCTCAATACCGGAGGCAATCGCCTCTTCTACGGCATACTGGATGATTGGCTTGTTAAGTAAAGGCAGCATTTCTTTCGGCTGTGCCTTGGTAGCCGGCAGGAATCTTGTCCCCCAGCCTGCTGCTGTAATTACCGCTTTGCGAATCCTCATCAGCACCCCTCCGTTGCTGCTAGTTACTTGAAGCAGTTAATCTGCCCAAATTCTTGCCTCCTAGGGCAAACCTCGTTGCGCCTTGCACCAGTCTATCAGCACTGACCAGTGTCTCTATTTCCTGTGCTCCATATGCCTGAGACAGCACTCGTTCGTAAGCCCTGAGATAGTCATCTGCCATGCGAGGCACATCGAACCTGTCCTCCACATATTCTCGGCACCTCCTCCGATCGACTTGGTGAACCCGGTCTATTGCATCTGCCATCTCATCAAAGGTATCTACCACAAAGCCCGTTTCACCATGTTTAACCACCTCCGGCGCCGAGCCGCGGTTAAAGACCACCACTGGCGTGCCGCAAGCCATAGCCTCGACAAAAAATAGTCCGAATGGTTCAGGCCAGGTAATCGGCGCCAGCAGACAGTATGCCTGTGCCAGCAGCTCACGCTTACGGTGATAATCAGCCTCACCTACGTATTGAATCTGGTCACCATCCACGCCGGGCAGAACCATGGTACGAAAGTATTCCTCATCCACGGAGTGGACATTGCCAGCGATAATCAACCTACGCCGCGTTTTTTTGGCTACCTCAATGGCAATGTGGGGTCCCTTCTCATAGCTGATGCGGCTGAGAAAAAGAAGGTTTGGCTCCCGGTTGGAATCGTTAAATGGGTACGATTTAACATCTATGGCGTTATAAATCACACCAACAAAGTGCTCCTTCTCTGGCAGTAACGACTTTGCCGAATGGCTGATAGTGTTATACCACCCCTTGTAGTGAGCGAAGAGTTCAAGCCAGTCTCCCTTGAGCCCACCATGCAGGGTAGTGAGCATTGGCGTCTTTGTCAGGCCTGCTGTGGCTAAGCCTTCGAAGCATGTATGATTATGAATAATGTCAAATTTGTCTGCCTGTTCCAGGCAGGTAACCACATTGAGCATGGTGAGAATTCCTGAATCCCTATCAGAACCTCTTAAGAAGTGAGGGCATACTGATACCAGTTCAGCACTGGTTATGGAGTCACCACTGGCAAAGAGGGTTACGTCATGCCCTCTTCTTACCAGTTCTTCGGTAAGCAAACTCACCACGAGTTCGGTACCGCCATACGCTACCGGCGGCACTCGCATCTCTAACGGAGAAATCATAGCTATTCGCATTTTTGGTTACCTCCATCCACTCAAAGTCTCTCGATTTTAAGTTTAACCAGCCATCTATCAGAATAACGCTAGAGAAGTATTAGAATTACGTAAGAGCACTAAAAATAGTAACCACACCACACAGCAGATGGTGAAGACCCTACAAAGATGATTGGTAGACCCTGCTCTCCGTCAGTGCTCACCTTACCTGGTACTACCTGTTCTTGAAGGCAGTCTTGAGCAACCCGAGGGAAGCGCCTGTTGGTTATTTCTTGCCACCTTCAATCATCGCCTTGGCTTTCACCTTGATCTGCCTGGGCTTTACCTCCTCAGCTTTGGGCAGGGTCAGGGTGAGGATGCCGTTCTCAAAAACTGCCTCTGCTTTGTCGCTCTTCACCTGTACCGGAATGGGTACGGAGCGGCTGAAGGCACCGTAGCGGCGCTCCCTATAAAAGTAGTCCTCATCCTTGACTTCCTGCTCTTCCTTGTGTTCCGCCTTTATCGTGAGGGTGTCACCGGTGATGGAGATATCCACCTCCTCTGGCTTGAATCCGGGGAGAGTAGCCTTCACCACCACATCATTAGGGGTCTGGTACATGTCGATGGGCAGTTGCCCTCTCCCGCTATCGAGCCAGAAACGAGACGGTCGAACAAAGCTATCCTCAAATAGCCTGTCCATAGCATCCCTTAGGCTCATCATTTCTCTAAACGGTTCCCATCTTACTAGGTTCATAAAACACCTCCTCGCTTTATTTTCTGCTTTGGGCGCTTCCCTCGGGTTGCCCAGGACTGCTTTCCACTGTGCTTTCTTCCACCTTGCTCCGATATCCACATCGGAAGCATTTTTCATACCGATTCCCAGACACAGTTTGATAAACAAAGGTATCTGAATCACATTTTGGGCAGCTATTTGGTTGCTGCGATATCACTTCACCTCCTCCTCATACTTAATTAGTTAGACTGGCTTGATACTTTCATGTTGTGTCCCGCTCCTTCGGGGCTAACTACGCTGACCTTGTCTTGTGATTCAACAACGCTATCAAGGTACCAAATACGGCTGCACTGGAGACACTGCTCATACCAGCCATGTAAGTCTTTGTACACAAAGACATTGCCACCACATCTCGGACAGCGCTGTTGAGTGAATCCTTCTTTCATGGCATACCTCCATAATCAGGAAATTGTCATACCATTACCTTTGATGAAATTAGCAATCTAAATGCCAGACTGCTAATTTCATTTTATGAGCCTTTGTATTAGAATAATGTTAGAGAAATGCTAAAATTTCATTAGAGATTTCAAAGTTCGCGGAGTATAATAGACTTCCAATGGTAGAGATTCCACGTACAAGACTGGAGCAGGTCGACCTCGAAGCCACCCTGGAGTTAATCTTGAAAAATGCCGTAAAAGCTCTGAAGGGAAGTGCCGGGGTGGTAGCTGTTTGGAGTGAAGCAGAGCGACGCTTTGTCATCGGGGCTTCCCACGGGCTGGATGGCAAGGCACTGGCGCAGCTCCGACCCCTCCTTGATGAGGCAATCCCTGACCTTACTATGAGCAAGGAAAGTTACAACTTGCTTTCTGAGCTTAGTCCTGATGCTACGCTACCCGTCTCTAACCGGGGAGTCAGGCAAAATCCCATAATTACTCTACCACTACAAATTGCAGATAAATCAATTGGGCTCATTTATGTACTTCGCCCTCTTGAGGCAAGAGCTTTCTCAAAAAAGAACCGGGCTATGCTGGCAGCTTTTGCCGAGCAGGCAGCTATCGCTGTGCAGAATGCCAGGTTAGCACATCTTCTGGCTGCAGAAAAGCATCGGGTGGAGTCTATTCTGGAGACCAGTGCCGAGGGCATAGTCAATATCGATGGACAGCGCCGGGTTACTGGATTCAATCTGGCAATGGAGCGGCTCACTGGCAGATCCAGAGAGGACGTGCTGGAGAAAGAGTGTTTCAGGGTGTTGAATCTGCGGAACCGGCAGGGGCAAAGCCTGTGCAATACGCAGTGCCCAATCCTAATGAACTCCGATGAAGGCAGCCGAACCTTCGAGCTGCAGGGGATAATCCAGACGACGGATGAGAAAGACATCGATGTAGCGATGACCTATTCCGTTGTTTATACTCCTGAGGGCAAGCCGATAAACGCCGTGATCAATGTCCGGGATATATCCAAGCTGCGGGAGGTCGAAAACCTCAGGGAGACCTTCCTATCAATGCTGGGACATGAGTTGCAGACTCCTCTCTCCATTATCAAGGGCTACACCAGCACATTAGCTCGGAGTGATAGCAAGTGGGACCCTGAGACATTACGCAACAGCCTTCAAGTAATCGAGACTGAAAGCGACCGCCTCAGCAGTGTCATGAATAAGCTCATCCTTGCCTCGCGGATTGCTGCCGGCACGCCCATCCTAACCAAGGAAGAGGTGCTGCTATCATCTCTTGTCGGGAAGGTGGTGCGGCACTTGCAGGTGATGACAACGGCTCACAGTTTTCAGGTTGAGTTTGAGCCGGATTTTCCTCCGGTTTATGCAGACCCGGCGC
>JBHIFE010000079.1:0-6332 GCA_046760985.1 Dehalococcoidales bacterium | reverse complement strand
GATATTTACAGATTCAACCTCTCCAAAAGCCTCAAATTCTTGCCGTAATTCTTCCTCAGTGACATTATAAGATAAGTTACCCACATAGATTTTCATATTAGTGCTCCTTTTGCTTAATTTCGCAACCACCCGCCGACTGTCTCGCCTCAAGTACCTATGCTGAGTTCGCCCAGAAACATTAGCTCATTGGTTCCTTTCTGGTTTACCCGTAACCGTGCCTTCGTCTGGCGCTCTTTTGTGCTTTCAAACGTGCTGTCTCTCCCTTGGATAGAAAATGACGATGGGTCTTTGCCTCGCGCAGAATTCCACTCGTCTGCACCATCCTTTGAAAGCGACGCAACAGGGAATCTTGGGATTCACCTTCACGTATCGAGACTTGCAACGACATAACACACATCAACACATTCTAGGGACATACACGGGCCAATTATCCTCAGCCCATGTATGTCCTGAGGTCAAACCCCAGCATTACCTACTCAGTCTGACTTTACGGTAGCAATCGCTACAGTAAACCGGCTTATCACCGCGAGGTTCAAAGGGTACTTCGGTGTCCTTGCCGCACTCGGCGCATGTCGCAGGAAACATCTGGCGTCTGGACCCGTAGCTGCTGTTTCCGTAACGCTCTGACTTCCTTGCCTGGCGGCACGAGGGACAGCGCTTTGGCTCATTAATATAGCCTCTGGATTGGAAAAACTCTTGTTCCTCAGCGCTGAAAGTGAAGGTAGCCCCACAATCGGAACACTGGAGAGACTTGTCCTGAAAACTCATTGGATGACCTCCTCTCTTCTGAATTTTAGTTAGAGTTCGGTCATCCAGCGCTTAAGTAGTCTAAAGTCATTTAAAAAGCTTGTAATAACCTAAACTAGAACTAATTATTTATTATACACTAAAGGGAGCCTCTTTGTAAAACGAATGCAGGTCCCCCTGTACGCGAGGTTACTTTTTACAGTGTGATACTTCCCTTTGTAGTAACAAAATACGAGTTGTGTCTCTCATAGCAACATTGTCTATTCGGCGAAGTCCAGAAGGTTTTTTAAAATCTATCCTTCAGGTTTTTGCGCAGGAAGACATGGCGCCAGTTACCTGCCGAGGCGTGCATCTCTTTTATTCTGGGAATATATTTAATTGCCGGAAGCAGCACTATGCCTAGGGAATAAATTATCAGTTCCGGTGAATGGTATTTCAGCCAGGCAATAAAGGGAAAGCAGAGGAAAGCGACACTGTAGCTGAGGGTAGGGTAGTGCGTTAGCGGTAGGCTAATTCCAAAGATGGCAAGATAAAACGGGATGCTCCAGGGCATAAGAAAGACAAGGATGCCAATACAGGTGGCTCCTCCTCTCCCGCCGCGGAACTGGAGGAATATCGGGAAGCCGTGCCCGATTACTGCAGCCACCCCGGCAAATAGTTGGGCTATCATTGGCACCCCTAGCCAGCGGGCTAAGGCGATGGCGGCAGTCCCCTTACCTATGTCTGTTGCCAGAACCAGGAGACCCTCCACAAAGCCCACCTGATAGAACACGTTCATAGCACCCATATTGCGGGTGCCTACCTGACGAATATCTATCCCTTTCCTGAGACGACCAGCGATGTAAGCCGAAGGGAAGGAACCAATTAAATAGGCGCAGATTATAACGATAGTAATGTAAAGAATTTGATTACCCATATCCGATGAACATGAAAGGTTTTAAAGTCATTTCCTTAGCTTATTTGATGGGGCGAAGTCCAGGATATTGAGCCTGAGCCTCTCCTGCCCACCCCACTGGTCTATTTCCAGGTTATAGACGATATCAAGTGGCGAAGCTACCTCAGCCAGATAGCTGCCCAAATTGAAGCCGACTCCATCCCATATTGTGCCGCCTTGCCTCAGCTTTAGTCTAAGGTGCTCCCCATTATTACCCATAGTGCGGCGATCAGCAACCTCTACACCGAGGCTGAGAAAGGTGGGCATTGGATTACCACGACCAAAGGGAGCTAACTGTTGAGTTATCCGGAAGGTATCGCCACCAAGATCAGGCAAGGCAACATTGGCGTCAATATCCAGGCGGGGACGAAGGTCAATCCCAGCCAGCTGGGTAGTTGCCAATTGTAAAAGTGTTTGCTTCAGTCGAGTCAAGTTCTTGGTCGGTAGGGTAAAACCGGCAGCCTGCGAGTGCCCACCAAACTGGGAGAGTAGTCGGCTACACTGGTTCAGGGCGGCGATAATATTAAACTCAGGGATACTGCGACAACTGCCGCTGCTTACCTTCTCACCGGTCTTGATAACAATTGCTGGTCGGTAGAATTCCTCTGTTAGTCTACTGGCTACCAGTCCAGCAATGCCAATGGCGTAGTCCTTATCACCGGCAACCAGGAGTGGCGAAATTCCCTGCGCCAGTACTTGTTCTCTAGCCTTAACCAAAGTAACATCGGTTAGTCTTTGTCGCTCCGCATTTTTTTCTTCCAGCCAGGTAGCTAGCTGGTAGGCCTCCTGTGAGGAGTTGGTCATTAGCAGTTTATAGCTAGTCAGAGCATGTTCTAGTCTGCCGGCAGCATTTAAGCGTGGGGCGATAACCCAGGAGATACTTTCAGCATCAAGACTCCCTATATTTAATCCAGCCAGAGTTATTATTTCCTTAACACCGAGGCGGGGGGTGGTATTAATAAGTTTCAATCCCTCTTTAACCAAGTATCGGTTTTCTCCCAGTAGTGGCGATATATCAGCAATAGTGCCTAAGGCTACTAAGTCCATTAGATTATCTAGCTGCTTCTCCTTGCCAATACTTTGGAATAGAGCTTGAAGTAGCTTGAGAGCTACTCCCACGCCGGCTAGTTCTGAGAAAGGATAAGTTGAGTCAGACAACTTGGGGTTAACAATAGCAACGGCGGGCGGAATTTCGGATAGGGGATTATGGTGGTCAGTAATAATTATATCAAGCCCCATCCTTCGCGCCTTCCTTACCTCGGGCAGGCTGGTAATGCCGCAGTCAACAGTAATAACTAGGCTAACGCCCTGTTGACGAAGGTTCTCTAGGGCAGCTTTTTTCAGTCCATAGCCTTCGGTCATGCGATGTGGTATGTAGGGAATAGCCTTGCCGCCAAGAGTTGAAAGACCCTGAACGAGCAGGGCAGTAGCAGTTATGCCATCAGCATCATAATCTCCATAAATGACTATCTTTTCGCCGGAGAGTAAAGCCCGGTAAATTCTGGCTACTGCCCGATGCATATCGGGTAGCAGGAAGGGGTCATGCGAGAGTCTCTTGTCACCGGCGATGAAGGATTGTAGTTGCCCGGGTTCAACGAGACCACGATTATATAGAAGCTGGACTGTCAGTGGTGGGAAGCCTGAGGCGTTAAGCAGATGTTTGTCTGGAACCGG
Source organism: Dehalococcoidales bacterium (assembly GCA_046760985.1). Taxonomy (GTDB): domain Bacteria; phylum Chloroflexota; class Dehalococcoidia; order Dehalococcoidales; family RBG-16-60-22; genus JBHIFE01. Next base: position 2,977 of record JBHIFE010000079.1, on the reverse strand, counting down.
TGGTAGAAGATTCCAACGACTATGGTTCAAGCTTATGCCTCAGAATATTCTCGGAAGACTAGGACTGAGTTATGCCCCCCAAAACCGAAGGAATTAGAAAGAGCAGTAGTAACCTTGGCTCGGCGAGCCACATTAGGTACATAATCTAAATCACATTCGGGGTCGGGGTGAGTAAGATTAATGGTTGGTGGTATGATACCGTGGCGGATAACCATAATGCAGATTGCTGCCTCAGCAGCCCCGGCACAGCCGATAAGATGCCCCGTCATTGACTTGGTGGAACTTATCGGAACACGGTAGGCATGCTCACCAAAAGCGGTTTTTATGGCTCTGGTCTCGGTTATGTCATTTAGTGGAGTAGAGGTACCATGGGCATTGATATAATCAACATCGCTGGGAGTAATCCCTGCCTTTTCTAGAGCTATTTGCATGGCTCTAGCGGCAACTTCACCATTTTCAGCTGGTTGGGTAACATGATAGGAATCAGCAGTAGCGCCATAGGCTAGAATTTCACCCAGTATATTAGCGCCTCGCTTTCGGGCATGGGCAAGATTTTCCAGGATAAGAACAGTAGCTCCTTCACCAATAACAAAGCCATCACGCTCGGCATCAAAAGGACGGGAGGCTAATTGTGGCTCACTGTTTCTGGTTGAGATGGCTTTGAGGGCATTGAAGGCGGTAATACCTATCGGGTTTATTATTGCCTCGGTGCCACCAGCTATCATAACCTCGGCATCACCATGCTTGATAAGTTCACAGGCAGCACCGATGGCGTCTGAACCACTGGAACAGGCTGACGTGATACAAAGATTTGGACCTTTAACTCCCAGTGCAATTGATACCTGAGCGGCAGCAATGTCGGCTATCATCATTGGTGCTAAGAATGGGCTTACTCTGGTTGGTCCCCTTTCTAGTAGTACCCTGGTTTGTTCAAATAGGGTAGTTAGCCCACCAATGCCGCTGCCAATCATGACGCCAATGTTATCTTGATTACTGTGATTAATTTCTAAGCCAGATTCCTTCACTGCTTCCAGGCTAGCCGCTACTGCCAGTTGAGCGAAGCGGTCCATTCGATGTGCATCCTTGCGATTCATGTAATTAGTCGGCTCAAATCCCTTTACTTCACCGGCAAACTTGGTTTCCAGAGGCTCAGGGTCACACAATGTGATATAGTCAATCCCAGACTTACCAGCAATAAGGTTTTCCCAGGTAGTGGCAGTATCCAGACCAAGGGGACTGACAATACCCATCCCCGTAACTACAACTCTATTGGTATTTATTGGTCTTACCTCCTAATAGGATGAATCATCTTATGGCTAAGATTGATAAGCTAATTTTTACCACAATTTCGAATTATTTGCAAGGATAGGCTTGGTTTTGACCGGCTGGGGATGTGAACAGTATAATGCCTGTGTAATTTGGTAGTCAAGTTAGGAGTGAAGAGCGGGAAGTGAATAAAATGATAAGGGTTAGCTTAGATAGTTTAGGCTGTAAACTCAATCAAGCGGAGACAGAGCTTTTAGCCAGGCAATTGGCTGAAGCCGGGTGTAGGCTGGTATCGGCGACAGATGAAGCTGATGTCTATATCTTAAATACCTGCACGGTTACTCATATTGCCGACCGCAAGTCTCGCCACCGGCTCCGCCTGGCGCATCGCCAGAATCCTGATGCCAAGCTGGTGGCTATTGGCTGTTACGCCGATTGGGCACCTCAGGAACTGGTTCAGATTGACGGTGTTGACCTGGTCTTGGGTAATGAGCAAAAACCGCATCTGTTGCAGTGGCTGCGGGAGTCCGGTTACCTGGGTCAGCCACTCTCTACTGAGACAAATTGCCATTATAATGGTTGTCGGACTCGTGCCTTCATCAAGGTTCAGGACGGTTGCTCTAACTCTTGCACCTACTGTATTGTGCCCTTAGTGCGAGGGAGTGAACAAAGTGTGCCGGTTGCTCAGGTTGTTGCTGAGGTCAGGCAGCGGGTAGCTGACGGCGGTAAAGAGGTAGTGCTGACCGGAACTAAAATAGGTTCGTATAAAAGCGACGGGGTTAATCTGAGAGGGTTACTGGAACATATCTTGACTGAGACCGATGTAATTAGGTTAAGGCTGTCTTCTCTTCAGCCTCAGGAGCTTTCACCCGAGCTCATCGGATTATGGCATGACCGCCGGCTATCCTCCCATTTTCACCTCTCCCTCCAGAGTGGCAGTGATGCGGTGCTCAGTCGGATGAAGCGACGCTATACCACTGCTGATTATCAGCACGCCGTCTCCCTGATTCGGAAGGTGGTACCTGAGGCAGCTATCACCACCGATATTATTGTTGGCTTCCCCGGTGAAACTGAGGCAGAATTTGAGGAGAGCTTCAACTTCTGTCAGCAGATGGAATTTGCCCGAATTCATGTCTTTCCCTACTCACTGCGCCGGGGAACTGAAGCCGCCCGGATGCCCTGTCAGGTGGGAGATAAAGTTAAAAAGCAACGAAGTCAAAAAATGCTGGCTTTAGCCAGGGAAAGTGTCCAGAACTTCAGCCGGCGATTCTTAGACAGGACGATGCCGGTATTATGGGAAAAGCAAACTGACGGTATCTGGTCTGGTCTCACTGACAACTATATCAAGGTATATACTGAGAGCAGTGAGGATTTAGCCAATCAACTTTTGCCAGTGAATCTGGTAGAGGTCAGAGAGAATGGGGTGTGGGGGGTTGTGTTATAATTGACATAAGTCTTGAAATAAATCTTTCAGAAGGGAGGAACAAATGGGAATTAACTTACAGAAATATGAACCAGAAATAGATGTTGGCTATGAGATATACCAAATCATAAGAGATTTTGATAATCCAATACAGATCTTCCGCGAAGCTTTTCAGAATTCAATAGACGAGGAAGCTACCGAAGTTTGTTGTCGTGTATCTGTACAGCAACGATTAGGCGGAGAGGACTTAATCCTCGACATTTGGGATAATGGTTTAGGCATGCGTGA
>JBHIFE010000078.1:0-6616 GCA_046760985.1 Dehalococcoidales bacterium | reverse complement strand
AAACATCAGAGTTCATTATTGGAAGTCTTGTGGGTTGGTTTGCTTTTATACTAGGCGCCCTACTACAGAATGTCGAAAAAACGGGAAAATTAGGCTTAATCGTTGGAAGTTTTGTGTGTTGGCTTTTTGGCGTAGTAGTCAGTATACTAGTTGTAGGGGGTATTGCTCACTTCATTGCCGACAGAGCAGGAGGAGGTCAAAAAACGGAGATATTAAGAGGAATATTAGAGCGAACTTCCAAATTTTTGGCTTACTTCCTTTTCGGTATGATATTTTTCGGTGGTTTTACTTACTTGATTATCGCCATTATCTTCGGGTGGGAAATTTAACAGGGGGATAATTGAGGGAGATTTTAAGTGTGGCAGGTAATTGGACAAGATAGAGTGGTAGCCTTGCTCCAGCGCAGCCTGGAAGAGGAGTCACTGGCTCATGCCTATCTCTTGGTTGGTCCCCCTCATGTGGGTAAGATGACTCTGGCTTTGAACCTGGCTCAAGCATTGAACTGCGAGGCAAACGAGCGCCCCTGCGGTGAGTGTGCTTCTTGCCAAAAGATAGTTTCAGCCAATCATGCCGATGTTCAGGTAATTGGCTTGAACCAGAATGTGGATTCTGCTGAAAGTAAGCTCCGGGCAGAGATTGGTATTGACCAGATTAGACAAATGCAGCATTCAGCCAGTTTGCCACCTTTTGAGGGCAAGTATAAAATATTTATTATAGAGGGTGCCGAGTTTTTGTCGGCCGAGGCAGCTAACTGCCTGCTTAAGACTCTGGAAGAGCCAATAGGTAAAGTAATTTTTATATTGCTAACGGCAAATGATAGGCTTTTGCCTGCCACAGTAGTTTCTCGGTGCCAGCGATTGGAGTTATCCCCTCTGACGGCTAACGAAGTAGAGGCTGCCCTTAGTAGCAGCTGGGGCGTTGAGCTACAAAAGGCTAAACTTCTAGCCCGGCTTTCCCGTGGCTGCCTAGGTTGGGCACTCTCGGCTGCCTCTGACGATGGTTTATTGCAGCAGCGTGCCGAGAAGATAGATAAGTTGCTTGAGATTACCAGTGCTGACTATGAGGAGCGTTTTGCTTATGCTACCCAGTTGGCGGCTCAGTTTAGCCAGAATAGGGGGGTGGTGCAGGAGGTACTGAATTTATGGCTTGACTGGTGGCATGACCTGCTGTTAGTTAAGATAGGTTGTAATGATATTATTACCAATATTGATCAGTTAGCTCTGCTGATAAAGATGGCAAAGGGTTATCAGTTAGCTCAAATAAGGGATTTTATTAATAGTATTCAGGCGGCTGGGGAACAGCTCAGGCAGAATGCTAATCCGCGACTGGTGCTGGAGGTGCTGATGCTTGATATGCCTGAGAAGGAGGGGCGTAGTCAGAAAAATCTCACTGCGCGGCTTTAAGATATGGCTGAGATTGTTGGAATACGATTCAAAAGAGCGGGCAAAGTTTACTACTTTGACCCGGCGGGCATTGACCTAGAGGTAAATGACTATGTAATCGTGGAGACCAGCCGTGGTCCAGAGGTAGGGCGTGTAGTCATTGCTCCCCGACAGGTATTGGCTAATGAAGTGAGTGGACCGTTGAAGCCGGTAATGCGCAAGGCAGACCCTGAAGATGTGGAGCAAGCTGAGAAGCTCGAGGCTAAAGCAGAGGAGGCTCTTATTGAGTGTGGTAAGTTGATTGGCGAGCTACAGTTGCCAATGAAACTCCTATCCGCCGAATACAACCTTGATGGTAGTCGCCTTACCTTTTTGTTCAGTGCTGAGGAGAGGGTTGATTTCCGTGAACTAGTTCGGCGGCTGACTAAGTGTTTCAAAGTGCGGGTAGAATTGCGGCAGGTAGGCTCCAGAGATGAAGCCAAACTGATGGGTGGCTTTGGTCGGTGCGGTCGTCCTCTATGTTGCATGAGTTTCATAAGTGAGTTTGACCCGGTCTCTATTAAAATGGCTAAGGAGCAGGATTTACCGCTTAACCCGATGAAGATCTCCGGCGTTTGTGGTCGCTTAATGTGTTGCTTGAGCTATGAAAGTGAACAGTACCATGCCCTGAAGGAGAAATTGCCCAAGATGGGTCAGCGGGTGTCAACGGCGATGGGGGAGGCTACTGTGGTCGGGAGTAATCCACTGAAGGAAACGGTGTTGGTTGAGCTAGAGAGCGAAGCAACAGTGGAATTACCTCTTAGTGAGGTTTCTTACTAGGGGGTGAACCGGGATAAGTTATTATATACTGATTGGCATTTACTGAGGTAAGTACTTTTGCCATTCACTTTTGGTTTGCCGATAGTGGTAGGGGATAAAGAAAATGCTACCGTAGGGATAGGATGGGGGACGGATTAAACTCATCCTAGCCTCTGGTGGGGTTTTGCCTGCCTTACGACGGTTGCAGGGCACACAGGCACTAACCACGTTTTCCCAAGTATGTTTTCCGCCCCGATATCGGGGGATGATGTGGTCTAAAGTGAGTTGCCTGGTTTCCTTACCGCAATACTGGCAGGTATAGCGGTCACGGTTGAAAACTTCAAAGCGAGTTAGCTTTCTTTCCCGGCGTGGACGCTTAATCATGTAGGCAAGGCGGATTACTGAAGGTACGGGAAAGCTATTACTGACGGTGTGGATAAAGCCCACGCCATTCTCTATCATCTCTGCCCTGCCGAGATAAATCAACACCACAGCTCGCCGGACGCGGCAGATAGTAAGCGGCTCATAGCTCTGATTTAGTACCAGGACGGGAAGATTTATCATCTTTAAAGCTTCTTTCTACACAAAGGCTGCTTCATTTTACAAGAAAACTTCTGGCTATGCAAGCTTAACTAAAAACCAATTAAAAAGGCAAGGTAATCGTGGTATAATCAAGCTTATGAGAAGAGAGCTTTTGGATATTCTGGTCTGCCCGGTGTGTAAGGGGGAGCTGGAATTGAAGGTGGAGGAGGAAAATGAGACAGAAATAGTTACCGGCTCTCTTTATTGTCCCAAGGGTGACGTAACCTATCCCATTGTAGATGCCATTCCTAATCTGTTACCGCCAGAAAACCACCGCTAGTCAGGACTATAGATTACCCCCGTCTGGGGGGATTCCCATACCTCAATGCCAGAGATGGAAACCGGAGCTCCGGTCAGTTTCCGCTGGAGCTCACTATAAATAGTGGCAGCAATATTTTCTGAAGAGGGATTTATTCTATCAAACGGTGGTACATCGTTGAGACAGGTATGGTCAAACCTGGATAGAATATCGTTTAAGTGCTGCTTGAGCTCCATAAAATCATAAGCTATACCTATCTCATCAAGCCCGGAGGTGCTTACCTTGACCACTACCCGAAAACGGTGCCCGTGCAGTGCCTCACACTTGCCCTGATAACCACGCAGGAAGTGAGCAGCATCAAAGTGGTTCTCCACCGATATCTGATACACTGTTTTCTCCTAGTTATTCCAGTTTAAGGACACCCTGTTTTTCTCTTACACTTTCTGATAGTTGTTTAATTGTCTTACCACTTACCGGATGCACTAGGTCGGGAGCAATTTCCGCCAGGGGAATAAGGACAAAGGCTCTCTCCGTCATTTTGGGGTGGGGGATAGTCAGCTCCGGGGTTTCAATAACCTGCTCGTCATAAAGGAGAATATCTATATCAATGGGGCGGGGGGTGCTGGATTTACCGGTTCTGCCCAGCTTGGCTTCAACTCCCTTAGCCAGAGCCAGTAGTGCTGCCGGTTCCAGCCGGGTATAAGCCTGACACACCAGATTAAGAAAGCGGGGCTGTTCCGTATTACCTAGCGGCTCGGTGTCATATATGGATGAAATCTTTCCCATCCGCAATCTCTGTGACAGGAAATCCAGCGCCTTATCCAGATTATCCTTACGGTCTCCCATGTTTGAGCCGAGGCTAAGATATATTGTTACCGCTTCACTCACCAATTTGCCTCCTTCGTATAATGGCGTCACTCATTCGGCAGACACGTACCATCTGCTTAACATCATGAACCCGTACCATGTCGGCACCATTGGCAATGCCAATAGCTATGGTGGCTGCTGTCCCCTCCAGACGCTGGTCAACGGGCAGGTCCAATACCAAGCCAATCACTGATTTGCGGGAGGTTCCCAGTAAAATAGGCTTGCCCAGGGATTTAAGTTCAGGCAATCGCTGGATTATCTCCAGATTTTGCTCTAGAGTCTTACCAAAGCCGACGCCGGGGTCAATAATGATATTTTGCTCAGCTACCCCAGCCTTCATTGCCAGACCAATGCTTCTTTCCAAATCAGAAATAACTTCAGGCATTATATCTGGGCAAGGGGCATCTCGCTGGTTGCTCATCAGAATAATAGGCACACCTGCCTCGGCGGCTACCTCAGCTATTCTCGGGTCACGTTTTAAGCCCCAGATATCATTGATCATCGCCGCACCAGCTTTCACCGCACGACTGGCTACCCCAGACTTGTAACTATCTATACTTATTGGTACGGTTAGTTCGCTGGCTAACCTTTCTATCACCGGTATCACCAGTCGCAATTCATCATCAATATCGTCCACAGATTTCGCTTCCGTGCCGGGACGAGTTGACTCCCCACCAACATCTATTATATCCGCTCCTTCGGCAACCATGCGTTCTGCTTGGGCTACGGCTAACTCAATATCATTACCTAACCCGTCTCCAGAGAAGGAATCAGGACTGAGATTGCAGATTCCCATAATATAAGTTCGCTCACCCCACCTGAACTCGGTATTGCCACAGCGGGTAGCAACTGGCAGTGATTTACTCTGCTCCAATTCGCTCCTCTAACCAAAAATCTTGTTGTTCGCTCAAAGCTGCTTCATATTTTACCACTTTCTCCTTGCCTATAAAACACTTGCTAGTTATTTGCCTCTAGCATAGTCAATGTGATATGATTATTTGTCTCCCTCTTTAAGCTCTACTAAGGGGGAAAATGGCTTTGAGAGATGAACTGGATAGACTAGCCAAGTTAGAGGAAAAGGCAAAAGCCGGTGGCGGCAAAGAGCGCATTCAGCAGCAGCATGACTCGGGCAAGCTCACCGCACGGGAGAGGATTGACCTTCTGTTTGACCGTGGCACCTTCCAAGAACTGGATTTATTTGTCCAGCACCGCTGTACTAACTTCGGTATGGAGAAGGTTTCTATTCCAGCTGATGGGGTGGTAACTGGCTACGGGAAGGTGAATGGTCGTACCGTATGTGCCTTTTCTCAGGACTTCACCGCCAGAGGTGGCACCCTGGGTGAGATGCACGCCAGGAAGATATGTAAAGTCATGGATATGGCGATGACCATGAAGGTGCCCATGATCGGTTTTATTGATAGTGGTGGTGCCCGTATTCAGGAGGGAATTAATGCCCTTGACGGCTACGGCAAGATTTTTTTCCGCAATTCCTGTGCCTCGGGGGTTATTCCTCAGATATCAGCTATTATGGGACCGGCTGCTGGTGGTGCCGTCTATTCACCGGCGATGACTGACTTCGTTTTCATGGTGAAGAGGACAAGCTATATGTATATCACCGGTCCCAGCGTGGTTAAAGCCGCCACCAGTGAGGAGATAAGTGACGAAGAGTTAGGCGGAGCCATGGCGCACAGTAGCAAAAGCGGAGTGGTTCAATTTGCTTGTGATAGTGATGAGCAAGCTATTGCCGAGATTAAAAAACTGCTGAGCTATCTACCACAGAGTAATGAGGAGAAGCCGCCTGATATCCCTCCTACCGATTCCGATGACCGCACCGACCCGGCTCTGGATGACATCATACCGGCGGAAGCACAAAAAACCTACGATATGAAAGCTGTCATCCGTTCTATCGTGGATAACGGTGAATTTCTTGAGCCATCCCGGCGGTATGCACCAAACATAATTACCGCTTTTGCCCGCCTGAACGGGCACGTGGTTGGAATTATTGCCAATCAGCCTGAATATCTTGCCGGCTGCCTTGACATTGATGCCTCAGATAAAGCCACCCGATTCATCCGCTTCTGTGATGCTTTTAACATTCCTTTAGTTACTATTGCTGATGTCCCCGGCTATCTCCCCGGTAGCAGCCAAGAGTGGGGAGGAATCATCAGGCATGGTGCTAAGCTGCTATGGTGTTACTCTGAGGCAACTGTGCCTAAAATCACTCTGATTACCCGCAAGGCTTATGGTGGAGCATATGTAGCTATGTGCAGCCAGAGTTTGGGGGCTGACTATACCCTCGCCTGGCCTACGGCTGAAATCGCAGTTATGGGAGCTGAAGGTGCGGCAGCTATCATCCACCGCCAAGAAATCCAAGCTGCAGACGACCCTAAAGCTAAGGAGAGGGAGAAAATAGAGGAATACCGCAAGCTATTCTATAATCCTTATGTTGCCGCCAGCCACGGATATATCAATGCCGTTATCCGACCCAGGGATACTCGCCCGACGATAATTGCTGCTCTTGAGGCACTGTGCAATAAAAAAGAGACCCGCCCGCCAAGGAAACATGGCAATATCCCAATGTAGAGATTGTTTAGCAACCTATCCCCCTGACCCCCTTCCCTTACTAAGGGAAGGGGGAGTGTAGGTAAGAGAGGGGGCGAAGCCCCCTCTCTCAATCTCTTCCCCCTCTCCTTTTAAGGAGAGGGGGATAAAGGGGGTGAGGTCAATA
>JBHIFE010000077.1:0-6680 GCA_046760985.1 Dehalococcoidales bacterium | reverse complement strand
GGTAAGTCCTGTTGTAGCTCGTTAATTATTAATCTGTCTATCTGGGAAAGCTCAACCTTTTGCGGAAGAACACCGTTAGGCTGTGTTACTGTCTCTGCCGTTGACTGACTATCCTCACCCATATCAAAATAGGCACCTATCTTAAACAATTTTGTCGCTGGGAGGGCAAAGACAGCTTCAACATCAATAGGACTGGTTAGTTGTCGCAACTCAGTCTCTATATCAGTCGTAGGAGGAATGGACAGGGTGAACCAGAGATTAAAATGGTGGTCTCGTTCATAGCCGTGGCTGATTCCCGCATGTTCAGTAATAAGTCGTTCTGCTTTATCTAGCTGATTCGCCGCCACCCTCATTGCCACCAGCGTGATTTGGTAGCCAAGACTTCTGGCATCTAATACTGGGCTTATCTGGCGAATAATTCCCGTTACCTTTAGCTGCTCAATGCGATGAATCACTTCATCTTCACCAATGCCTAGCCGCACTCCCAGGTCGGCATATGGCTCCCTAGTTAGCGGGAACTCCGCCTGGACTAGATTTAGTAGCTTTCGGTCAATGCTGTCAAGGTTCATGTTAAGCATCTACTTTCTTTAGGCTGCGCTGCCGGTTCATAGATACAGTAGGGCTCAGCCTCAAGGTAATCCCCGGTAGCCTCGTAGGCTCGAGCTCGGCAGCCACCACATATCCTTTTATATTCACAAACACCACATTTTCCCTTGAGATTGGACAAGTCCCTCAAGCTGCAAAATAAAGGTGAATCAGACCAAATCTGGCTGAAGCTTTCCTTTCTGATGTCCCCGGCTTCCACGTCAAGATAGCCACATCCTTTTACCTTCCCGCGGTGGGAGATAAAGCAGAAGCCAGTACCAGCCAGACAACCGCGGCTGATAAAGTTCACCGAATCGCGACCATTAGTAAGGCCCACTCCCTTTATTCTTCGGCTTTGCTTCTGTCTTTGCTTAACTACTCGCAGATAGTGCGGAACATCGGTAGGCTTGAAAAACATCTTATCCCCCAACTCCAGTTGCTTATCATATATCCAGTTCAGAGTTTGTTCATACTGCTCTGGTGGCAGTTCCACTGATTCTAGTCCCTTGCCCCGACCGGTAGGTACCAACATAAATGGGTGAAAGGCAACAGCTCCTACTTTGAGTGCCAAAGAAAGAAGTTCATTAAGATAGTTGACATTTAATTTGGTGATGGTACTGTTAATCTGTACCTCGATACCTGCCTGACGGGTATTAATTATGCCAGCCAGGGCTGCTTCAAAGGCACCTGCCTTACCACGAAAATCATCCTGAAGTTCAGCAGTAGGGAAATCCAGACTTATCCCAATACGTGATATCGGGACCTTCTTTAGTTTAGTTGCCATTTCCTGGGTAATAAGTGTGCCATTGCTACCCATGACTACCCTTAACCCCCTAGTCACCGCATATTTGGCAATTGGCAATACGTCCTGGCGAACCAGTGGCTCGCCACCGGTCAAGATAATAATTGGCTTGCCTACTTCCAATATCTGGTCAATGAGATGAAAACACTCCTCAGTTGATAGTTCATCATCATATTTGCCTTGACCGGCTGAACCTCGACAGTGAGCACAAAATAGATTACAACTTCGGGTTAATTCCCAAGCTACTAGCTGCAACCTGGGCGTGATGGTATCTTCTTGCTTCAGTCTGCTTTCTATCGTCATTGTATTAGCCCAATCTCCTCATCACTGAGATAGCACGCTGGGTCTTCTGCCCAGACATCGCCAAACACTGCTTCAGCACGTACCCGCAGGTTGCCATTACAGAGGTCGAGATACTGGCATCGGGCACAGCGACCCTTAAGCAGCCCTTTTCGGTTCCGCAGTCCCTGCAGCAGTGGCTCCGAGGTATCTGTCCATATGTCGCCAAATTTTCTCTGGCGAACATTACCTAGCGAGTAGTGCCACCAAAACTGGTCAGGATGGACATTTCCCAAGTCATCAACAGCACCTATTCTAATACCTGAATTGTTGCCACCGTTCCTTTTGAGTAAGTCCCGGACTTTACTGGCACGTTTTGGGTCTTGCTCTCTCAATCTAAGATAGAGATAGACACCATCAGCGTGGTTACCCACGGTGAGGACTTCCTTCTTTAGACCACGCCAATGCAGGTCTAGAGTATGTTCACAAATAACATCCACCACTGACCTGGTTTGGGAGTGGTTGAGGTCTTCTTCCCTTAGACTATCTGCCCGACCGGAATAAGCAAGATGATAGAAACAAACCCGGTCTATACCCTCCTCTTCCATCAGCCGGAAAATGGCGGGAATTTCCTGATGGTTAAAGCGAGTGATGGTTAACCGCAACGATACTCTTAAATCCAAAGAGATGCAGTTTCTGATGCCTTCCAGAGCTGCCTGGTAAGCGCCATTTTTACCACGAAAGCGATCATTATTAACGCCAACACCGTCTAGACTTATCCCTACTTCAGCAAAGCCAACCTGGCTAACTTCTTTGGCTACCTCATCAGTAATTAGAGTGCCGTTGGTAGAAAGAACCACCCTTATTCCTTGCTCCCCAGCCAGGCTTGCCAGCTCAAACAGGTCTTCTCTCAGGAGAGGCTCACCTCCTGAGAACAAAATCACAGGTACGTTGAAATCAGCTAAGTCACGGATAAACGCTTCTCCAGCCGCCGTATCCATCTCGCCAGAGGCTCTCCGGCTGCCAGCACTAGCATAACAGTGGATGCAATTTAGATTACATTGTCTGGTGCAATTCCAAACCACGACCGGTCGAGGAATTCCCTGCTCTGGTTTGCTTATACTTATAGAGTGTAGCGCCGTCTCTCCGTAACGGAGACTGTCACCTGGACTAATGGTGTCACAGAGTAGGCGAGAGATTGATATCACGAGAGAACTCCCTTATGCTCGCTTTGAGCTCGTTTTACCACGAAATGGCACTAAGACAAAGGTATCAAATTCTACAACTTATAGTATAGTGCTTCACTTCGGTATATGCAAGGGAGGATAATTGTCTGGATATTAGCCTATGAATTAATTGGATTTCAAAGTAGATACCTGTTTTCGCTAGGTCATGTGTCAAAAATCGGGCAACATCACAAGCTTGCCCGTAACTCGCAAGCCTGTAGCAACACGTCAAGCCAAAATGCCACTTCTTGACCCAATTCTAAAGTTGTTCATATCCGTGCGCGAAACGTCCAAAACGTGGTAACATAGCCCTAAAGACAATTTGAGCTAGGTACTATTCATGGCTGACCTTGCCATAATTATGGGAGCGGCTCTGGTCGGCGGGTTAATTGCCTACCGTCTCAGGCTGCCGGTGCTTCTCGGTTACCTTGTTGCCGGAATTCTCATTGGTCCTTATTCCTTTGGCTTGGTAAAGAACGTGGACCTGATTGAGACCATGGCTAGCATTGGTGTAGTTCTCCTTTTGTTCACTCTTGGTATGGAATTTTCTCTTAGCGATTTGAAAAGAGTGGGCAAGATTGGTCTAGCCGGCGGCACAATTCAGATAATACTAACAGCACTACTGGGCTTTGCCATAAGCAAGGCTCTACTGAATTGGTCCGTCCCCGATGCCATCTTCTTCGGCTTCCTCATTGCCCTCAGCAGCACCATGGTTGTGCTCAAAATTTTGGTTGAACGGGGAGAAACTAACACCCCCCACGGCAGAATTATGATTGCCATTCTCTTGGTGCAAGACCTAGCGGTACTGCCACTTATGGTGATTCTACCGGCTATAGGAGAGCAGACCACCAGCTTAGTCTATTCCCTTGGAATAACCCTGGGGAAAGTCATGCTCTTCCTGGGGGTTATGACAGTAATTGGTTTCTGGGTGGTTCCCGTCTTTCTTGGGCAGACGGCAGGGACACGTTCCCGAGAACTATTTCTAGTTACTATACTAGCCATATGCCTAGGAGCTGCTTTTGGCACTTCTTACTTTGGGGTGTCAGCTGCTTTTGGTGCCTTCGCCGCTGGGATGCTGGTCAGCCGTTCCCACTTTGCCCATCAGGCACTGGCAGACATTATCCCACTGCGAAATGCCTTTGCCGCTCTCTTCTTCGTATCACTGGGCATGCTAGCCAGTCCGCGCTTTATCGCCGATAACTGGAGCATGGTGATACTAGTAGCTTTAATCATAATCATCAGTAAATTCGTCATCTGCTCCGCTATTACCCGCTCCTTTGGCTACAGTCTCAAGACTCTCCTCTTCGTCGGTGCTGGCTTAACCCAGGTTGGTGAGTTCAGTTTCGTAATCGGTCAGGCAGGTCTGGAAACGGGAGTAATGTCCAGAAACTTATACTCTTTAATCCTATCCAGCGCCATTCTAACCATACTATTCACCCCCATCGCCTTTAAACTTACCGAACTGGCATATAACCAACTCTCTGCTTCCCGACTCTTGGCACCTTTGCTGCGTTTTGGCAGTGACAAGACCCTAATAGACGTCAAGAGGACACTTATTAACCATGTAGTTATCTGTGGGCACGGGCGCACTGGTAGCAATCTCGCTAATATTCTGCAAAGTTATAGAATACCCTACATTGTTATTGAGATGAATCCACAAATTATCTCCGAGTTACGGGCTCAAGAGATACCTTGTATCTACGGTGATGCTGGCAGTACTAGAATTCTGTCTATGGCTCACATAGATAAGGCTCGGGTGCTGGCACTTACCTGCCCCGACCCAATGGCAGAGATGACCGCCACAACCTACGCTAGAGAAGTCAACCCTGATATTGATGTTATAGCCAGGTCGCCTGAAGAAACGGTAGCTGAACGGCTACGCGGTTTAGGCGTTTCAGAGATAGTAGAACCTGCCTTTGAAGCCAGCTTGGAATTTGTCAGGCACACCTTGACCTACTACGAAGTAAACACCCTTGAGATTGAGGGCATAGTTTGTCCCTTCCTGAAAGAACATGAAGGTGAAATCCTGCCCAAGACTAAAAAGGAGATATAGCCTCTTCGGAGACTATAAGTCTATCTTCTTTGATGAGGTGAAGAGGACAAGGTTAAAAAGTACTCTCGCAGCTTTTCCCGGCTAAATTTAGCGGTGACACTCTTAGGTAGAGAATTAGTAAATATAATCTGTCGGGGTACTTTATAATCAGCCATACGTTCCTGACAAAACTGCCTGATCTCCTGCTCGGTAGCCACTTCCCCTTCCTTTAAGCTAATGGCAGCACCGACTGTCTCCCCCCGTAGTCTATCTGGGACTCCAACTACTGTCACCCCAGCTACCTTGGGGTGAGTACATAACACCTCTTCAATATCACTAGGATAGATATTCTGACCCTTCAAAATAAGCAGCTCCTTCTTCCTACCCGAGAGAAACAGATAGCCATCCTCGCTGACTCTTCCCATATCACCGGTATAAAGCCAGCCATCCTTTATCGCCTCAGCAGTAGCTTGAGGATTGTTATGATAACCATTCATTATTGGTCCTCTAACAATTATCTCTCCCGGTTGATTTGGGGGTAGCTCATTGCCATTATCATCCACTACCTTTATCTCCCAGCCAGGCAAAGCCTTCCCCTGCGCACCAAGCCTACCAGTACCATCCAGAGGTGGGCAGGTAACGTGAGACACCGCCTCAGTAAGACCCCAAACATCAGCAATGGTGAGACCATAGTATTGCTTAAATTGTCGGATAATATCAATTGATAACGGTGCACCCCCACTAGCACACAAGCGGAGGGAACCCAAGTTATATTTTATTCCCTCCCGCTCAGCTATATTAACTGCCAGGGCATAGATATAGGGTACGCCCACGTATATTGTGCCTCTCTCCCTCTCAATAGCTTCCATAAAACTACCAATGGATACACCTGTCCCCGGTACCATTACCACGGTACTGCCTTTATTAACCGAAGTTAACAATACCGAGGCTAAGCCAAACATATGGTACATAGGTAGAGCAAACAGCATCACCATGTCTTTATCCGTTTGCTGAAATCCGTATGCGGATATGATTGCCTCAAGAATTAGACTACGGTGCGACAAGGCAGCTCCCTGAGGATGATTGGTGGGTCCCCCAGTATAGGAAATAGTAGCTATGTCTTCGGGTGCCAAGGCTACCTTAACCCTTTGCGCTGAACTGGTAGCCATAATCTCCCCGTAGTTAAAGAATTGACCTTTATACTCAGAACCCAAGTCAATGACGTGCTCTACAGAGTCAAATCGGGACAAGGCTGAAACTAGTGGTTTCAGAAGATCACTTTCCGCCACCAGAACTTTTGGCTGGCAGCTAGCAAATAAAGAAGCTAACTCTCCAACCCTATATCTAATATCCAGAGGAACAGCTATACCACCAGCCTTGACTATCCCAAAGTAAACAGTAACGAATTCTGGACTATTAGGTGATAACATTACCACCCGTTCGCCTTTTCTTACCCCCATTTTTATTAAGGCATTAGCTACTTTGTTTGATGCCTCATCTAACTCAGCATAGGAGACTTTGCGCTCACCCATGACGATAGCCGTCTTTCCGGCATACCTTTTTGCCGTTTTCTCCAGCATCACTCCTAGATTCATTACTTATCTCCCCTTCTATATTCCGCTATCTACGGCTACCACACAGATTTACCCGACTCTTACTAGCCGAGTTTTAGAAAACACAGGAAAATACAATAACCGGAGCACTTAGGGCACTCCGTTACCGCCATAAACTCATTAAAGTATATTTAGCACCGTTA
>JBHIFE010000076.1:0-6819 GCA_046760985.1 Dehalococcoidales bacterium | reverse complement strand
AGAACTCATAAAATACCTGATAACCAACGGCGCCTTCCTCATTAGAGAGGGAAGGAGGCACAGCATTTATCAGAAAGGTAAATATAGAACAGCGGTGCCGCGTCATAATGAAATAGTGGATGAGCTAGCCAGAAAAATTTGTCGGGATTTGGAAATTCCTTTTAGTAAATAAGAGGTAGGTAAAATGCAATATAGGGCGGTTATTAAAAAAAGTGATGGTTGGTGGATTGGGTGGTTAATTGATTTACCTGGGGTTAATGCTCAGGAGAAGACCAAAAAGAAACTGTTGGAATCCCTAAAAGCCTGTGCTAAAGAGATGATGGAAACACCTTTTGAACCAAGAGAAGAAGAAGAATTGGTAAAGATAGAAGTCTAATCCAACCCCCGCTACTAAGGAAGTAAAAGGGAGGCAGAGATGCTTCCCTGTTATTTTTCCAATTTACTAGCTGTACGCTAAATATCAAAAAAGAGTAAATCATCAAGTTCGGAGCCACTGCTTATCCTTTTTCCATCTTTATACATGTCTAGAAACTTATGGACAGACATTCGAACCAAATCCTCAAATTGCTCAATCTCCGATTTTGAGACTACGGGAGAAAGTGCATTCCCATGTAGAATCCTGCTCCTTTTGTCATAAATATCTTTTATTAATTTAAAATTCGCCTTCCTCTCTTCACCAAGCCGAAATAGCAAACACGAACATCGCAACGGTATCTTGTATCTATGATATTCATAATCACCATACAGAGCTTCCATTGCAACCATTAAATCAATCAGTCTGTCATTATCCGTATGTTCCTCATATGACAAACTAAACCTGTAAATCGCGTTCCATAGTGGGTGTGGCCGTTCACTAATGATATCCCAATAATTAGCATAGTAGGCACTGAATTCCTTTAATAGCTCATCGTGTAAGGGATAGTCTCCGTGTAAATCGAGTCTTGATGGTTCCGGTTTCATAGGATGATATCTAAATGTTATTAGCAGCTCAGGACTTCCTTCTCTTATTTTCCAAACCTCGTGGCGCCGTATGTATATTCCACCTTTACAATATAGCCTAAACAGAGCTTCCAGTTGCTCAAATACATTATCCGATATTAGGGAAGCGTCCTTATGCTGTGTGACCTCTAAAGTAGTTTCTACATAGAGAAAGGAGATTGGAAATTGCCAGTCGGGCCTTCCACGTGCTTCATCTAACCAGCCGAGGTTCTCTAGGTAATGTTCACAATTCGGAGACCTGTCAATTTTAAATACTCCAATAATTATTGGCAATTCGTTTGGGAAAACAGAGTGCTGGTCACCTGTGGCCGGAATTGGGAAGTTATACTCTAATTTGCCTCTGACTAGATATTGTTCCATATTTTCTCTTCCCCCTTTGATTACCTTGTATCACTTGCTTACTCATATATTATACACCGAAAGATTAATTACACTCCCTGCCCCCACCCCCAACCCCACAACTACACACCATAATTAAAGGGGGGATAATGTTACCAGATAAAAACCTGAAGAGGCGGGTCAATAAATAACCGGTAACTCCTGATTACCCGATACTGAACAGTGCCTTATCTAAAATGCCCACTGCCTCATCAACCTCACCATAATCAATAATAAGGGGGGGCATAAAGCGCAGGGCATTGGGCTTCACCCGGTTGACCAGCAAACCTTGGTCAATGCAAGCCGTAACCGCTGCCCCGGCAATATCACGGTCAAACTCCATAGCTACCAGCAACCCGCGCCCCCGCACCTCGGTGACAAACTGGTATTTCTGTCTCAAGTTTTCCAGACTATCAATAAGATACTGCCCCACCTTCCTGACTTTCTCCGGAATATGATTATCAATAATAAAATTCAGTGTGGCATAAGCCGCAGCACAGACTAAAGGATTACCACCAAAAGTGGAGCCGTGCTCTCCGGGAACAAAAACAGAGGCTCTCTCCTTGGCTAGAATTGCCCCGATTGGTATGCCACTGCCCAAGCCCTTAGCCAGAGTCATTATGTCAGGTTCAATGCCATACTGCTCATAGGCAAAAAGTGTCCCGAGTCTGCCCACTCCAGTTTGAAGTTCATCCAACATAAGTAGAATGCCCTTCTGGTCACACCAATCCCTTACCATCTTCAGATAATTATCGTCAGGCAGGATGACCCCTCCTTCTCCTTGCACTGGCTCCAGCATCACCGCACAGGTTTGACTGGTGGTAGCCGCCTTTATCGCCTCAATCTTGTTATACTCTACGTTAATAAAACCGGGGGGCAAAGGAACATATGGCTTTTGAAATTTAGGCTGCCCGGTAGCTGCCACCATGCCCAGAGTACGCCCATGAAAGGAACCAATGGCACTGATAACCTCATAGGCTCCGTTCAAGTGGCGCTGCCCATAGCGACGGGCTAGTTTTACCGCTCCCTCATTGGCCTCGGCACCACTATTACAAAAAAAGACCTTATCCAGACAGCTATTACTGACCAGAAGCTCCGCCAGGCGAATCTGGGGAATAGTATAGAACTGATTTGAAGTCTGAATAAGAGTATGCACCTGCTCGGTTACTGCCTGAATAACCACCGAGGGACAGTGCCCCAGACTATTGACCGCCCAGCCACCAACAAAGTCCAGATACTCCCGACCATCCTCATCCCATACCCGGGCTCCTTCCCCCCTGACCAGAGTCACCGGTACCCGCTCAACAGTATTCATCAGGTATTTGCGCTCAAGCTCCTGCCAGCGATTCACCTTATCACCTTTATCTTTTGATGATGGTTGTGCCCCCACCTTTGCCCTCCATCTCCCGCAGCAGGGCATGTAGCTGCCTGCCGTCAATGATGCGTGTGGTTGGAGTGCTGGCTAAAGCTTTCAGGCAGGCTTTAATCTTAGGAATCATTCCTCCAGAAGCCACGCCGGAAGTAATTAAAGCCTCAGCCTCGCTAGATGATAACTTGGCTAGCAACTTACCCGATTGGTCACAGACACCCTCTACATCGGTTAAAAAGACGAGTCTTTCTGCACCAATGGCAGCGGCTATTTCACCAGCTAAAGGGTCACCATTAATGTTAAGTATCTGTGGCGCATCATCTGGCTTATCAAATGAATGAAGAATAAGGGGAGCAATAACCGGAACGTAACCGGCTTGCAACAGAGCTGCCAGAGGTGCAGTGTTTACCTTCACCACCGTTCCCACATAGCCCAGCTCTATGTCCCCAATCTTGCCCTGAATAAGAGCCCCATCCACACCACTAATGCCTATAGCTCGCCCACCCAATCTGTTAATAGCCGCCACAATTTCCTTATTGGTCAATCCAGCCAGCACTGCCGTCACCATCTCCAGTGTTGCCTTATCCGTTATCCGCTCACCGTGAACAAATCGGGTGGAAATCCCCTGCTTGGAAAGCCACTCGGTTACCAAATTACCACCGCCGTGGACTACCACCAATAATTTACCCTGCTGCTGAAGAGACACTATGTCCTCAATGGTAGTATCCTGACTACCCAAGGTAGTCCCGCCTATCTTAACTACGATAACTTTATCCAACTCAATCCCTACCTTCAGGTTGTATATTGACTGTTAATAGTTACATATTCCTCAGACAAGTCACAGCCCCAAGCAGTGGCAGTAGCACTTCCCAGATTAAGATGCAAAACTATAGATACCTCACTCCCATCTAATACTCTTACCACCTCTTCCCTGTTAAAGGGTAACGGGCGTCCAGCCCTCACCAGACAGATATCACCCAAGTAAAGGTCAATCTTTGATTCCATCACCTCTACCCCGCTCCGCCCCAGCGCTGCCATAATCCGCCCCCAATTAGGATCGCTACCGTGTATGGCTGCCTTCACCAGCGGTGACCCTACCACCGTTCGGGCGGCTAACCTAGCCTCAGCCACACTTGGTGCCCCACGAACGGTAACCTCAATAAGCTTAGTTGCCCCTTCACCATCCCGAGCAATGGATTTAGCCAAATGGAGACAAAGTTGATTAAGGGCTTGCTGGAAAGCACCAGCCTGCCGACTACCTTGTGAGATGAACTCGTTCCCAGCCAGTCCATTAGCCATTATTAGCACCATATCACTGGGACTGGTATCATCGTCAATTGAAACCATATTAAAGGAAATATCCACCGCCTGACGCAGTGTAAACCTGAGAAAATTTATATCCACACTGGCATCAGTAGTTAGAAAACAAAGCAAAGTAGCCAGATCAGGATGAATCATCCCGGCACCCTTGGCTACCCCAGCAATGATGAACTCGTCATCAATCCCGACTGCTGCCTCCTTAGGCACAGTGTCAGTAGTCATCATCGCTTTGGCTAGCTCATGACCACCATCTCTGGTAAGGACAATCTGTCTGATGCCAGCCCTCAAACGCTCCATCGGTAACGGCTGACCGATTACGCCGGTGCTGGCTACCAACACCTCCTCAGATGAGGCGCCAATTGCCTCAGCAGTTAGCTTTGCCATTTCGGCAGCGTCAGCCAGACCCTGCTCACCAGTACAGGCGTTGGCACAGCCACTATTTACCACTACAGCTACAGCTCTCCCACCTCGTAACCGCTGCTGGCACAAAACTACCGGCGCCGCCTTAATTCGGTTAGTAGTAAACAGAGCTGCAGTGGCACAGGGTACTTCGGAAAAGAGGATACCAAGGTCAAAGCCATCTTTTTTCTTGATACCAGCGTAGGTGGCACCAGCAAGAAAGCCACGGGGAGCGGTGACGCCACCCGAGGTAATAAACTTGATTTTCATCACCAAAACTATACCACACCGAACACCACTAGACAATCGCCAGCCTGACTATGCTTGAAATTCACTTCCTAAAGGAATAAACTTAACTTTAACGATGAAGATTGTGCGCTATATTGTCGATAAAAAGGCTGAATACGGAATCTGGGATGGCGAATTAGTTCAGAGCCTTGCCGGTACACCTTACCGCCAGCTTAAAGGATATAACCGCTACTATAAACTAAGTGACCTTAAGCTCCTGCCGCCGTGCACTCCGTCTAAAATTGTAGCCCTGGGACTTAACTATCATAGCCACGCTGAAGAAATAAAAATGCCTATTCCTGCCGAACCACTGATTTTCCTCAAACCGTCAACCTCAGTAATCGGTCCCGAAGATAAAATCGTTTATCCTGAATCGTCAAATCGGGTTGATTACGAAGGTGAATTGGGAGTAGTTATTAAGAGCCAGACCTGGCGAGTATCCACAAAAGAGGCAATGAGCCATATTCTGGGATATACCTGCTTCAATGATGTTACTGCGCGTGACCTTCAATATCGGGATAAACAGTGGACTAGAGCCAAAAGTTTTAATACTTTTGCTGCCATTGGTCCCTGCGTAGAGACTGAGCTTGACCCGAGTAGTGTTTATCTGGAAACTTATCTCAATGGTGAACTTAAACAGCAGACTAGCACTAATGACCTTATCTTTTCTGTTCCAGAACTGGTGAGCTTTATCTCTCACATAATGACGTTATTGCCTGGTGATGTTATTGCTACCGGAACACCTAGTGGCATCGGTCCGATGAAACCGGGCGATACTATAGAGGTAAAGATAGAGCCAATAGGCACCCTTAGAAATTATGTAGTCTAGATAGCCAAGGGCAGTTGACTAAATGTTTAAGAGATTTACCAAACTAGAAAGGGGAAGTATGGAAACAAAGACAGTTTACTTTGAAAATCCGGGTAGAGAAAATACTGAAGAAGTGTTACGCATTGCCAAAAAGCGGGCAGAGGAGCTAGGTATCAAAACAGTAGTGGTGGCATCGGTCAGTGGTGATACCGCGGTAAGGGCTATGGATGTCTTTCAAGGTTTAAGGGTTATCGTGGTAACCCATGTTAGCGGCTTCCGCGAGCCAGATGTCCAGCAATTTACCGAGAAGAACCGAGAAATAGTTGAGAGCAAGGGTGGCACACTGCTTACCACTGCTCATGCTTTTGCCGGAATTAGCCGGGCGGTGCGCAATAAGTTTAATACCTACGTTACTGGAGAAATAATCGCTAATACTCTACGGATTTTTGGCGAGGGAACAAAGGTAGCCTGTGAGATAGCTATGATGGCAGCTGATGCTGGCTTAGTGCGCACTGATGAGGATGTCATCTCTATCGGTGGCACTGACAAAGGTGTCGACGCCGCCATAGTACTCAAACCAGTTAACTCCCACAACTTCTTTAACCTCAAGGTCAGAGAGATTCTGTGCAAACCTCATTTTTAGGATTGTGACCCCTATCCCCTCTTTGGTGTAAAATCTCAACAGTAGATAAAAGGAGGAATAAATAATGAAGGTAGGAAGCACACATCATATCTTGGCTTATTTAGCGGCGGCAGCATCTGCCCTTTGCGTAATTCTGGCTGCAATCTCCAGGTTCACCGGGCAAGTCATTGTGATCGCTCAAGGCTCATACATGATGCTGGCTACCGTAGCAATCCTGTTCGCCGTCTATTTCCTGGTTGAAGGAGCAGCATACTCCGCCAAAAAAGGTAAGTAGAATCCCTGCCCTTCCTTTGCCTTCTGCTGGGGTTTGTTGAGTTCACTCAAGATTCCATGCTTTGGGCTCTCTAGAACGTGCTCCTGAGTAAAAAATGGGTATCAAAAGCAGCGCCGCCAGCGAAGAGACCACCATGGCTACCCACATCACCGATGCTGCCTGCATGTGGATTCTCAAGGGAGAGAAGAAGAGTACGGAAAGCCCGATAGCCAAGCCAAAGGCGTTAGCCAGAATCGGCTGGGAAAGGCTTGACAGAGCTGAATCGACCGAATGTTTCCGGCTAAGACCCTGTTTTCGGAAATAATAAATGCCAGATATCAGGTGAATGGAATAATCCACGC
>JBHIFE010000075.1:0-6891 GCA_046760985.1 Dehalococcoidales bacterium | reverse complement strand
GCCTCTACTCCAACCGTGAAATTGCTCACGTCAAGGTCTATAATTCGATTCATATTCTTCAGGCAGAGAACCACATCAGCCGCAGAGAGGCAGGGACCGATCTGCTGTCTCGAGCCACTCCCCCAGGGAACAATGGGCGTCCCAAACTCATTTGCTGCCTTAACAATTTGTGATACCTGCTCAGTGGTGGAGGGAAAGACAACAGCGCTAGGTACCATCCCATCCACCTCATAGGACGCTGTCTCCCGACTATCTGTCAGCACATTCTCCTGACCAACTATTTCGGCAAGTCTCTGAGAGAGAGTTTCTGGTGAGGCAGTCTTTCCCGATTGCGGATTATGCTCTTTCTTTGGCAAAGATTCATCTGTCTCAGGAAATAGCTTCCCCGGGTTTAAGATGCCAGCGGGATCAAAGACCTTTTTCACCTTGCGCATAGCATCTATGTCAGCTGGACTAAACATACGGCTCATAGCCTTCAGCTTTTCCACGCCGACTCCGTGCTCACCACTGATGGTGCCACCCAGCGCAATGCAGACGTCAAGGACTTCTTCCCCAGCTTTTCTGGCTGCGGCAACTTCCTCTGGATTGTTTTTATCAAACATAATTAAAGGATGGAGGTTACCATCGCCAGCATGAGCTACATTAGGGATTATTAGGTGATACTTCTCTGAAATCTCTCTTACCTTGCGTAGCGCTTCCACCAATCTATTTCGGGGTACTGTCCCATCATTTACTAAGAAGGGGGGACATATTCTGGCTACCGAACCGAAAGCCCCCTTACGACCTTTCCAAATAGCATCCCGTTCCGCATTGGTTTCGGGAAGACGCAGTTCCCGCACTTTGTTTCTGTGACATATCTCTGATATCTGTTTAACCTGCTTATCTATACTATCGGCTAACCCGGCGACTTCAATGAGAAGTACTCCTTCAGCATCAGTAGGGTAGCCAGCACTTACGCTTTGTTCAATAACCTCGCACATTGCCCTATCCATTAGTTCCAAAGCTGTAGGAATAATGCCGGCGCTTACAATATCAGAAACGGTTTGGCTGGCATCTTCCAAAGTGTCAAAGATAGCCAGCATTGTCTGTGAAGCTTCAGACTTGGGCAGGATGTGTAACACTAACTTGGTGGCAACACCCAGCGTTCCCTCGGAGCCAATAAGTAAACTTCTCAAATCGTAGCCAGGGGTATCCTCAACCACCCCACCAAGGTCAATCACCTCTCCATCAGATAAAACAATCTCCATTCCGCAGACATACTTTGAAGTTACGCCATACCTCAAACAAAGTGGACCACCGGCATTCTCACCGATGTTCCCACCTAAGGTACAAGTCCTCTGGCTGGCAGGGTCTGGGGGATAGATAAAGCCTAATGGTGCTAAAGCATCTTGCAAGTCCAAATTGACCACTCCCGGCTCAATAATGGCTCTTCGGTTTGCCGTGTCCATGGCAAGAATCCTATTCATTCGGCTGAGTTCGAGGATGAGCCCACCTTTGATAGGTAGTGTACCACCAGATACATTGGTGCCAGCACCACGGGGCACTATTGGTATCCTCTGCCGATGAGCTGCCTTCACCACTGCTGAGATCTCAGCGGTATTGCTGGGAAAAACAATGACCTCCGGCATCACTTGTTCCTGAGTCGCATCGTAGGAATATGCCAAGAGGTCTCTTTTGGAGGTCAAGACATTCTCGCGCCCGACTATCTTAGCTAATTCTTTAATAAAGCTTTCTTCCATCAAACCTATTCCTCCTCGCTCACAGGTGCCTAAGCTCACCTCAGGGGATAGATGGTATCTAAACCCACAAAAGAGGGGGCTTAACACTACCCCCTTAACCTAGTCCACACCTACATAAAGGTGCGCTTAACATTGTAATAATGACCCCGAAACTCTACGTTGGCTTAATATACTGGTTCTCGCTACTATCCAATCCTAAGTGTAGCACAAAGTTCACACCACATCAAATTTGCACTGCATAGCTGACCATGGGAGAAGACCCCTTCAATCTACCCTGCCACAACCTCAGGGGAGTTAATCGTTTGCCTGACCTGTTTTTGACTCCAGGGCTGCCTGAGCAGCTACCAGCTTGGTAGTTGGTATCCGGAAGGGGCTGCAACTTACATAGTTGACTCCTATCTGGTGGAAAAACTTGACAGACTGGGGTTCCCCGCCATGCTCCCCACAAACACCTATATCCAGAGTCTTCTTTTCCCGCCTTGCCCACAACATGGCGGTTTCCATAAGCCTGCCGACCCCTTTTACATCCAGTATTTCAAAGGGATTATGTTGCAGAATACCGAGCTCCAGATAGGTGGTGAGGAATTTCCTCTCCACGTCCTCACGGCTGAAGGAAAAGACTGCCTGGGTTAGGTCATTTGTCCCGAAGGAGAAGAAATCAGCCACCTGAGCCAGTTTGCCGGCACGCAAACATGACCTTACCGTCTCCATCATTATCCCGAGCTTCATTGCTGGGTCTTTTACGTATTTCTTCACCCAGAGGAGTTCCTGAACGGTAATTACTTGAGGCACCATAATAGAGACATTAGCTGGCACCTCGGACTTGGCTTCAGTTATGGCTTCAATCTGCATCTGGTAAATTTCAGGAAAGGTTACCCCCACCCTTACCCCGCGGTGACCAAGCATTGGATTTACTTCTGCCAATTCCTTAAGTCGCTTCTTCAATTGGGGGTCAGCGGTTTTTTCAGCCGGGGGCAAAAATTCATGGAGGGGCAAATCAAGAAGTCGGATAATAATTGGCAGCCCGTCCAGAGCCTTGAAAATGGCAATGAAGTCCTCTTTCTGCAATTGCTTTAAATGGCTGATTGCTGCCGTGCGTTCCGAGGCACTTCCAGCCAAGATGAACTCCCTGATTGCTGATAGGCTCTCCGGCGAATTAAACTGACGTTCGGTACGACATAAACCGATTCCCTCAGCACCGAAATTTTTTGCCTTAATCATCATTTCCGCAGTATCGGCATTAGCCCACACTCCTAGGCGTTTAAAGTTATCCGCCCAAGACATTAGTTCCTTTAATTCAGCTGTAGTCTCAACTTCCTGAAGAGGCAAAGGACCGGAATAAATATTGCCGGTATCACCATCAATGGTGATTTCATCACCTTTCTTGATTATCAGTTTATCAATCACTAATTGCTCGTTTTTGAGGTCTATCCCGATATCCTCAGCACCGCAGACACAAGACTTGCCCATAGCTCTAGTAACAATGGCAGCATGGGAGGTAAGCCCACCCCGTGAGGTGAGCACCCCTTCAGCGACACTAATGCCGGGAACATCGTCAGGACTGGTTTCAGGTCTAACCAGGATTACCTGTTCATTCATACTAGCCCGAGAAACCGCCTCCCGTGGGTCAAATATAACTTTTCCCGTGGCAGCACCCGGGCAGGCACCCAAGCCTCGTGCCAGTGGATGGTGTGATTCTGGCGATTTTATCTGCTTATACAGCATGGTTCTAATGTCTTGAGGGGTTAACCTTCGTATCGCCTCCTCGGCTGAGATTAGTCCTTCCCTAACCATATCAACGGCTATTTTCACTGCCGCCCGACCACCCCGTTTGCCCGTTCTAGTTTGCAAGAGGTAAAGTTTCCCTTTCTCCACGGTAAACTCAATATCCTGCATGTCCCGATAGTGCTTTTCTAGGGTATCAGCCAGCGTCTCTAGCTGAGCATAGACCTTAGGCATCTGTAATTTAAGCCGTTCTATCGGCTGAGGGGTTCTCCGCCCCGAGACGAGGTCCTCACCTTGAGCTTGGTCTAGGTATTCACCAAAAAGCTCCTTATCGCCATTACTGGGATTGCGAGTGAAAACTACCCCCGTTCCGGAATTTTTATCTTTATTGCCTAAGACCATGGCTTGAATTATAGCTGAGGTGCCCAAATCGGAAGGAATCCGGTTGAGGCGGCGGTATTCGACGGCTCTCAGATTATCCCAGGAATCAAACACACGCTTTACCGCTGACAGTATCTCGGCTGAATCGGTGAGGTTGAGTACGGTATCCATCATCCCTGGCATAGAGACCGGCGCCGAGGAGCGAACTGAGACCGACAGTCCTTCGCCCAGTTTTTTCCCGGTTTTCTCCTCCAGCCAGGATAGGGCTTGCTCAATCTCTTCCAGCGGCAATTTGCTATTGTGCTGGTACTCTCTATAAGCTTCAATGGAGACTATAAATCCCGGTGGAACTGGAAGTCCCAACCTGGTCATGGTTACCAGATTAGCCCCTTTATTCCCCAGGAGGGATTTGTCCTCCGAGTCGCCATCAAAAAGAAATACCTTTGCCATATCTACCACCCTTTCTAAACGTTGAAATACAATTAAAAGTATACACTTTGGAGAGTTTATTTTCAAAAGCTCTATAGCTTAAAGTTGTATAAATTAGCTACCTAGCTTAATTCTCCAGTACCGGAACAACCAACGGTCCTTCGGGAATTACGGCGATTTCAGCATCATTTCCTAGGACTTTAAATGCTTTGTCTAAACCTTCCTCTATAGTACGGATTGGCGTGATCATCATAGCTTTGACCACACTATCTTCCAGACCTGACACCAAGTAGAAATCGTTTCTCAACTGGTCACGAGCAAAAATTTGATTTTGCCATTGGACACCTATCGGTTCCTCCCGCCTTATTTTCTGCAGAACTTCCTTGGGAGAGTTAACCGAGGCGTGCAATTCTACAAACTCCTCCGGACCCTTACCGGCACTGCAAGAAGAGGCTATTATTACGATTCCCCCGTCACGGGTTATCTTTGAAGCAGTGTTCATACCCTTGCAGGTTTGATACAAATCCAGGTCTAGCGGAGCTCCATTATTTGAGGTAATGGTAATGTCCACCTTATGGGGCACTTTTACCTCAGCAATATCACTCGCTATCCCACACCCTATTTCATGAGCCTTTACCGGGTCACCAGCTACTACATGGGTAATTTGTCTATCTTTGTTTAGAATCACGTTAACTATAAAATTGAGGTTAGCCATCTTTGCCTGCTCCACTAAATCCTCATGCACAATATTACCCTTAATAATCCCAGATATGGAACGTGGATGGTCTAACATTTTATAGCTATGGTTTACATAAGCTGACCTGACACTAAATACACCCGGTGCTATACTCTTCCTACCCCCAGAAAAACCAGCAAACCAGTGCGGCTCAATAAAGCCGGTACTTAGCCGGAAATCCGCCTCCACCACCCTGGTGTTTATGTCCACAGGGGTACCCCTAGATGTCGTCCCGATGTACACACATTGGTTAACGTCATGATTGATAACGTTGTAATTTTCAATTATGTCTCTACCCAACTTTTTGACTAATTCTTGCTTGTCCAAGGGTGGGTGCAAGCCAACGGCGACTATTATGGTTATATTCTCCCGGGGTAATTTCTCTTCTAGCTCAGCCAATATTGGTGGAAGCAGCCGGTCATCGGGACACGGTCTGGTATTATCGGTAACTAAGACCACAACCTTATCATTTCTATTGACACAATCACGAAGAGGAGGAGCCCCTATCGGAGACCTCAGGCTGTTTGTTATCGCTTCCCTCTCATTCTCAAGACCTTTTACATGTTTTGTGCTCAAAATAAAGGCTAAGTTCCTAGTCGGTATCCTGGCTTTTAAAAAAGACTCCCCGTAGGGAAGCTCAATTTCAGTGTACTCCATAGCACACGCCCTAATTTATCTTTTAGCCATGTTTACAATGCGGCGTCTTAGCTCTGGTATAAGCTTGGATAAGTCTATTGACAAGGGACAAATCTCGGTGCAGCGCCCACATCTGAGACAGGTATAAGCAATAGGAGCCGCCATGTCAAAGCCGCCACCCATGTAGGCAGTCAAAATAGCCCCCAAGCCACCAAAGTATCCATGACCGCCATAATATCCAGCAGCTAGTTGAAAAACGGGGCATTCAAGGAGACACGCGCCACACTTTATGCAGTATAGCGCTTCCTTCAAAACCGGGTCTTTGGCAAGTGTGCTCCGCCCATTGTCCAGGAAGATGACATGAAGCTCCACCGGACCACTGGAACCACGAATCAAGCTGAGTTCAATATCCGTGGTGCCACTGGGACCGCTAATCAGGCTGACATACAGTGGAATAGTAAACCCGGCATATCGCCAGGTTACCTCCGCTACTTTAAAGGCATCGTGAAGGGTGGGCACAACCTTCTCAATCCCAACCAAAGCAATGTGAACCGGTGGTACGGTGGTTGACATTCGGATATTACCCTCGCTTTCAAGCAAGAAAATTGAGCCGGTATCTGCCCCCATGACATTACAACCGCTTACCCCTACGTCGGCTATAAAATACTTACTTCGGAGAAATTCCCTTATCGTCCTTATCTCCGTCGGTATATCAGGGGGTATCTCTCTACCCAATAAGTTGGTTAAGACCTCAGCTACCTGCTCGCGGGTTACATGGAGAGATGGATATACGTAATGCATAGGTCTTTCCTCACGAAGCTGCTGGATGAGTTGGGCACAATCGGTCTCCCAAAACTCGTTGCCTAAACCTTCAAGGTGATGTCTTAGTCCTATCTCCTCCCCGGTTAGGGTTTTCCCCGATACAATTATCTTAGCGGAGCCAACTATTTCACCAATGAGTTTCAGGGCATCATCAGCTGTCTCTCCGTAATGCACCTTTGCTCCGTTCTCTTCCAGAATTGTTGAGGCTTTCTCAACCAGTTCATCCAAACGAGTTACGCAGTCCTCCTTAAGCTGCCTTACCTCCTCAGCTAACTTGACCGTGTGGGGGAACCTCTCCATAGCCCGGGCTTTCCTTTCTCTATAGGCAGTTACTGACCGGAAAAGCCCCAAGGCAATGTTGTCATCATGAGCGCTACGCAAAAGCTCATCATAATATTCCTCAAATATCTGCTTAGGCTCTGG
>JBHIFE010000074.1:0-7007 GCA_046760985.1 Dehalococcoidales bacterium | reverse complement strand
CTCCCCTATAAGATAGGCATCTTCATGATGGTTTGCTCTCGTCTCATTCCCACCGAGATAAGGCTGATCGGACAGGAAATAAGCTCTTCCAATCTGATGAGATACTGGCGAGCCTGAGGCGGTAACTGGTCGTAGTGGCGAATATCACTGGTGGGGGCTAGCCATCCGGGGAGTTCCTCAAAGACTGGTTGGCATTTGCTTAAAGTGACCACGCTAGCTGGGAAATGATTAATACTGTGTCCATCCAGCCTGTAGCCGACACATATCTTCAGGTGGGGTAGAGTATCAAGAACATCGAGGCGGGTGATTGCTGCCCGGGTAAAGCCGTTAATTCGGGTGCTAAACCGAGCGGCAACCGCATCAAACCAGCCACAACGGCGGGGTCTGCCAGTAGTCGTGCCATATTCGTGAGCCCGTTCCCGAATCAAATCGCCAATTTCATTGGTCAGTTCGGTAGGCATCGGTCCACTGCCAACCCGGGTGCAGTAAGCTTTAAACACACCTAGAATTTGATTAATCCTAGTAGGACCCAGACCGGCACCTAAGCAGCTTTCCCCCGCCAGGGGTGAAGAGGAGGTAGTATAAGGATAAGTACCAAAATCGGGGTCGAGTAAAGTCCCCTGAGCTCCTTCCAATAGAACCAGCTCACCCCGGGTCAATGCTTCCTCCAGCATTACACTTGTCTCGCGAATATAGGGAGCCAGTCGTTCCCCATGTTGACAATACTGATGATACACATCATCCTCGGCTAGGGGGCTGACTCCATAAACTTTAGTTAATATAGTGTTCTTGTGGTTAAGTATAAAATTAAGCCGCTCCTTTAGCACCTCTTTGTCCAGAAGGTCACTGGTTCTAATGCCCAGTCTGGCTACCTTATCGGCGAAGGCAGGACCGATGCCCTTACGGGTAGTGCCCAGTGCTTTCCCTCCCCGCGATTCCTCCTCCAGACCGTCAAGAAGGATGTGATATGGCATAACTAAATGAGCCCGGTCGCTAATATATAGGTTGGAGGTATCTACCCCGCGCTGATTAAGCTGGTCTATCTCCTCAATCAATGTTGCGGGATTAATCACCACCCCATTACCAATAATACAAGTAGTCTGGGGAGAGAAAATACCCGAGGGAACAAGGTGCAGTTTAAACTCTCCGTAGCGGTTAACTACAGTATGCCCAGCATTATCACCACCGGAAAAACGTACTACTACCCTTGCTTCCTGAGCTAGCAGGTCAACTACCTTGCCCTTCCCTTCATCCCCCCACTGGGCTCCAATGACGGCAATAACTGGCATTACATCCTCCCTCAAGCTAGAGTAAACATAAATACAATTTAGATTTTACAGTAAAACTGTGAAAGCTAGTTATATTTCGTTTGGTGCCACACGTGAAGTAATCTCTGACCAGCCGTAAAAAGGCTAAGTGCTACTATAACACCTAAAGCAGTAATTAAGGCGTAATCAATCTGACTCAGCAAAAGACCCAATGCCAGAACAATGACCCTCTCCACTCGAGTGAATAATCCCACTTGACACTCCAGACCTAGCGCTTCTGCTCTGGCTCTGATATAGCTCACCACTTGTGAACTGGGCAAAGCAATACCAGCCAGCAACATTCCAACAATTGATTGTTCTCTGGCATATAATATCAAAATGCCTAGTAATAGCGCTGCCTCAGCTAAACGGTCAAGCGTGGAATCGAGGACAGCACCAAAGTGGGTAACTCGATTGGTGCGACGAGCTAGAGCTCCGTCCAGCAGGTCAAAGAGACCGGCAATAAGCACCAGGAGACCGGCGACAACAAGGTGTCCGGTAACAATAAGTGCTGCTGCGCCAATAGATAGCAGAAATCCAAACCAGGTTAAGGTGTTGGGTGTTATAGAGGTCTTAGCCAAAAGGTGCACCGCTGGTTGGGTGAGGTAATTGGCTGCTGTTTTGCGAGCTTCAGCTAACTTTGGCATTGGTCGTCGCTTTTCTGAAGTAATGTTAATTGAACTGTCTTCCATTTTTAATTTAAACCAAGATGGCTTTAGTTTCTTGAAATCCTTTTTTCGGTCGTGGTTCACTAAGCACCGAGTGGTAATAATTCATCACCCTTTGGGCAATGTGTTCCCAGTCATACTCTACCGCCTTTAGTCTTCCCTTGGCTCCCATCTGCTGCCGGAGTGTTTCATCAGTGGAGAGGGAGATTAGAGCTTGGGCTAATTTTTCTACATCTTTGGGTGGCACTAATAGTCCCTCAGCACCGTGGGTCAGTACACTGCTATAGCCTTCTATATTTGAGGCAACAATTGGCTTACCCACAGCCATAGCTTCAAGCAGAACTATGCCAAAACTTTCCCTACCGGTGGCTGGGGAACAAACAATGTCGGCTGTCTTATAATATCTAGGTAATTCACGGTAAGAGACATAACCAGTAAAAATAACATCCTTTAGACCGTTCTGTATAACCTGCTTCTCATACTTGTGTCGCAGTCTGGTGCCAGGTCCGGCAATGATAAGGCGTGAGTTAGGAATTTCCTGTTTAACTCGCTCGTAAGCTTCAAGTAAGTAGTTCAAGCCCTTTCGTTTCTCCAGGCGACCAACAAACAAAATATTCAGCTTGCCGTCGCTGAATTCATCAATTGGTGATACATCAGGAGAAAAATGCTTTGAATCCACGCCGTTAGGGATAAGAGTATAGTCTCCAGGGAAATGCTTACTCACGTATGCCAAGGCTGGCTCAGACACGGCAATTCTGCCGTCAAGCTTGTGAAACCACTTCTTAAAAAGTAACTTGCCAATCGGCGTACCAAAGCTATACCAAGGTTTGGCACCGGAGGCATGAAAGGTGCCTATATTCGGGGTAGGCGACAGGCGAAGTACGGTGGTACATAACATTGGCATTAGAGGTTCATGAAGGTGGCAAATATCAAATTTTTCCTGGGCAAGGATAGTCTTTATTCTGGATGATAACCATGGCGATAGAGTAATGCGGGCAATGGAACCACTGACCGGGAGAGGTCGAGGTTTACCTACCGGTATGAACCGATTACCAAAAGTGGAGACAGCTTTAGATGCGGGGGCAATGACCTTTACCTCGTGACCCATCTGGGTAAAGTGACGTTCTAGGCAGGAAATATGATTACAAACCCCTCCGGGATAGGCGAAATCATAAGGGGAGACCAGAGCTATCTTCATAAGTAGCTGCTTAAAACCTCCCTAGGAACTTACTTGGATGGTTCTTCCTTCCCAACTTGCTGACTAGCAGCAATAAACTCCTCCACCATGCGATGAGCTTCGTCATCGGTATATTGAACTGGTGGTGACTTCATAAAATAGGCTGAGGGAGCTGTCAGTTCCCCCTTCAACCCGCGGTCTAGGGCAAGTTTGCAGCACCTTATGGCATCAATAACTACCCCGGCTGAGTTAGGACTGTCCCATACCTCAAGCTTTAGCTCTAGGTTCAGGGGAACATCGCCAAAGGTCCGCCCCTCCATCTTAATATAGCAAAACTTACGGTCATTAAGCCAGGGCACATAATCACTGGGACCGACGTAGATATCATTGGGGTCAAGCTCGTAATCTAGCTGAGAGGTAACCGCAGTGGTTTTTGATATTTTCTTAGATTCAAGCCGTTCCCGTTCCAGCATATTATAGAAGTCAGTATTACCGCCGAAGTTAAGTTGATAGGTTCGCTCCAGCTTGACACCACGGTCTCTAAACAGGCGGGTAAGCACACGGTGAGAAATGGTAGCGCCAACCTGAGATTTTATATCATCACCAATAACTGGAAGCCCCTTTTCAGCAAAGCGCCTCTGCCAATACTTTTCGCGAGCAATAAAAACAGGAATACAGTTGATGAAGCCACAGCCAGCCGCTAGCACCTGCTCAATATACCATTTGGTTGCCTCTTCGCTGCCAACGGGCAAGTAATTAACCACGACATCGGTCTTGGTTTCCTTGAGGATTCTAACTATATCCGCCGTTGGTCCTGGGGCTTTCTGGATTATTTGGGACAGATACTTACCTAAGCCATCATGGGTCATGCCCCGCTCAACTTTGACCCCAGTAGTTGGCACTTCGCAAAACTTGATGGTGTTATTAGGTGGAGTGAAAATTGCCTTTGCTAGGTCTTTGCCAACTTTGTTTTTGTCAACATCAAAAGCAGCTACGAAATTTATATCACTTATATGGTATCCTCCGAGGTTGACATGCATCAGTCCTGGCACGAATTCGTTCTCTTTCGCATTTTTATAGTAATGAACACCTTGGATTAGTGAGGAACTACAGTTACCCACTCCAATTATGGCTACATTTATCTTGCCCATGGTCCGACTGCTCTCCTTTTCTATACTAAGAGAAAGATGGCACGAAAGGTTTACTTTAATACTTAGCAGAAGTCACTACTTTACCCTCCATACCCATCCTCTCTTGCTTACCAAATAAGCACTAAGCTTGCGGTATTAGTTTGGGTGACACTACTTGCTCTTAATTGTAAGTCTCTAAATGTTAACAAAACTTGCCTTCTAACGGTCAAGTTCAATAGTTCAAATTAGCTTTGTCCGATTCTAAATAATTTGGTTCCACAGGTAGGGCAGGTCCCCCGAGTAGCTGGTCTCCTTTTTTCAGGTAACGCGTTCGGGATTCTTTATTTCTCTCTTTGCTCTACACTTAAAGCAATATGCCTGCACCTTGGCACCACCTCCTTTTTGACATCGGTTGAAACTATACCCTTATTATACGCAAACTGTCAAGCTTTTAGGATAATTTATCTGAAAATGCCAGAATAAGAATTGAGCTACTCGTCGGCTGCCGGCTAGCTATAGGAAAACCTTCTCCGGCTGCCACTGCTCTCTTTCTGGGTTAAAGCGCAGCACACTCAGGAAGTATCCATCAAGAGTATAGGCACGGCAGTGAGTCTCAACAGAGAGCGATGTTGAGGGGGACTGTTTTGGGTAACCAGTTGTTCTGCTACTATTGGCGCTTTCTAAGGCTATAGGTGCCCCCCTCTTTATAGCATATTCGGTGGCATCACCAGCGATTATAGCTTTCCAGTGTAAAAGCACAGTATCTATAGGATGAACAAAGTATTGCCAGTACCCGTAGCGGAAGGCATCCTCAAGCTGGGAAATTGAGACTGTGGTCTTTACCGCAAAAGGACCGTAACTTAAACGGACGAGGCTTTTCAAATTAGCACCACAGCCCAGGGATTGCCCTAAGTCATGAGCCAGTGAACGAATATAGGTTCCCTTACCGCATTCCACTTTTATAGTGACTAGCGGTGGCTGCCAGTCAATAAGCTCAAGATGATAAATTTTGGCTGGTCGGCTTTTCCGCTCAACCCTAATGCCGGCTCGTGCCAGTTCATATAGTCGTTGACCTTGATGCTTCACCGCGCTATACATTGGTGGGGTTTGCTGAATTAAACCGCAAAAGGAAGCAAGTGCCGATTCCAATTGTTCCTGACTAATGCGGGAAGGGTCTCCCTTCTGAGTAATCTTGCCGCTAGCATCATAAGTGTCTGTAGCCACGCCCAGTTCAATCTGAGCCTGATAAGTCTTGGTGGCGTCTACTAGAAACTCGATAATGCGTGTTCCCTGACCGAGACAAACCGGTAGAACGCCGGTAGCCGTAGGGTCGAGGGTGCCGGCATGCCCTACCCGCCGTTCTCCGCTAAGCCGTTTCACCATGGCGACGACGCTAAAAGAGGTCTTGCCCCGAGGCTTATTGATGTTTAGTATGCCATCCATAGCCAGCCTCTATAGTGGAGATTTTGGGAAAGGGTGAAGCCCCTCAAATGACATAGTTTTCAGCGGTCTTGGGAACTGACCTGGTCAAGTAGCCTCAGGAGACGGTCTCCCCGCTCAATAGAATCATCCCAGTAAAAGCTTAACTCAGGAATGCGGCGCAGTCTCAAATGCTTAGCTAGCTCCCTGCGAAAGAAGCCTGAAGCCGCAGTTAATGCGTTTAGCGTCTTTTGCCTTTCTTCTTGGCTACTTATGCAACTGACAAATACCTTGGCATATTTCAGGTCAGGAGAGGTGGAAACCTCGGTCACAGCAATAAAAGCACCGAGTCGCGGGTCTTTGACTTGACGCTGAAGTAATTCACTAATTTCTTGGCGAATGAGATTATTTACTCGCTCAATGCGGTGTGCCATTACTACTGGCTCTCTAGCTGCTTATTGCCTATGTGGATTTTTCCGTCTTGAAAAATTCCAGTATATCACCAACTTGGAATTCATCAAAGTCTTGGACGCCGATGCCACACTCGTAGCCAGCGGCTACTTCTTTAACGTCATCTTTAAAACGCCTCAGGCTGCTAACTGTAGATTCGCACACTGTCTCTTCTCCTCGTCGCACTCTAACTGAGGTGCCACGGCTCACCTTACCCTCGGTAACATAGGTACCAGCTACCATTTTTCCCTTAGCTGCGGGGAAAGTAGCCCGTACCTCGGCTCGTCCCTCAATAACCTCAACCAAAGCGGGCTCTAACATGCCCTTAAGTGCCTTGTCCACGTCATCTATCAAATTATAAATTACATCATAATAGCGGATATCTACGCCTTCGGCATTAGCCAATCGTCGTGTTCCTTCCTTAGCGGTAACGCCAAAACCAATAATAAGTCCTTTAGAAGCAATAGCCAGCATAACGTCACTATCGGTAATATGACCAGTGCCACTATGGATAATCCTGACCTGAACTTCCTCTGTCCCCAATCGCTCTAGGGAACTTCTTATCGGTTCTATACTACCTTGAACGTCGGTCTTGAGGATAACGTTAAGCTCTTTTACTCGACCGGTTTTTATTTGGTCATAGAGATTACTAAGGCTTACTGCTCTCAACTCTTTTTGCTGCATCTGGGATTTATGCTTTTCGATTAAAGCTTGGGCTCGGCGTTCGTCAGCCACAGCCGTTAGAGTGTCTCCGGCTTGGGGGACACTGCTCAAGCCAAGGAGTTCAACCGGGGTAGCTGGTTCAGCCTTCTTCACTTGTTTACCGGTATCATTAAACATAGCTCGTACTCTACCC
>JBHIFE010000073.1:0-7068 GCA_046760985.1 Dehalococcoidales bacterium | reverse complement strand
ACCAGATTTATACCGGGAACCACCCTAGTTTTTTCTCAATGGCTGAACGGAGCCCCGTTCTAATTTGCCGAGGTGCCCTTCTGATGTATTCTTCTGCCTTTTTCTTTGAATCATCCGGAAGATTGTTAAGATAACTAATGACGTTCTCCTCGGTGAATTCAATCCCTGTTTCCTCTTCAAACTTTGGCGGCAGATCTGTCCAGATGACAGCCTCCACTTTCTTCATACATGCCCATCGTCTGATTTCGTCAGCTATGTCTACTACTACGCTAGACCGTTGTTCTCTGGACCGCAAATTCACATAACCTATTCTATCCTTTGAAAAAGCCGGGATTCCCTCTACTTCCCTGAGATTGTTGA
The DNA here is from genome assembly GCA_046760985.1 of Dehalococcoidales bacterium. Lineage (GTDB taxonomy): Bacteria > Chloroflexota > Dehalococcoidia > Dehalococcoidales > RBG-16-60-22 > JBHIFE01. The sequence goes on along the minus strand of JBHIFE010000073.1, from coordinate 6,708 downwards.
TTGCTTCGTCTAGGTTGTTTAAAGCCATGATAGCCCAGAGCACGGGTACCTTTTTTGCCGCAGGAAATAGAACAAGCGTTAGCCTTTTATCTCTGGATATTCGGGCAAATTCAATAGGCAACCCGGGACCATCTGAAAACCATTTGTCATCAGCGAGATTCAACACCCCTGATTTCCTTTTTGGAATCCAAATGAGTGATCCCCAGCCCAATACCGCGATTTTCATTTCTTTTGCTTCCCTCTAAAGATTCAGGAATGTCCACGGAAGCGTTTCTTTGCTTTCTATTCTAGCGACTTACTTCCTTAAGTCAAACATTCTGAGTTTTCGTGCAGTAAGCAGACTCAGGCCTATTGCCTGCCCTTCAGGTCTACAGCGAAGAATGATGCCAGGCCGTCCATTAATTGACTAATCATTTGAGTTTGACATTCCTTAAATAAGATTCGGACCGGACACCACTCAGTGGCATTATACGCTTTTGATTCTCCCAGGCCAAGGGTCAAGCAGGTTAATCAGTGTGCAGGCAATGACAGCTTGCTTAGTACATATAGCAAGCAGAAATTCTGAAGCAACCCAGTTTGATGTCTGGGGCGCATCCAAGTTGAACATTCCCGAGTTTAGTGACCCACACAAACTATAACGAAGCCCAGACGCACTCTTGAGTCCTTTACGGTTTTAAACCGTCAACGAGTGGTTTGCACACGGTATAAAGCTTGGCCATGGTTTCTATTCCCCACTGTCTTGTGGCATCTCCGAGATTTGGAGGAGTTTCAGTTCCAAGTGTTGCCTTCCGTATGAGCAGTCTGGTCCAGCGTTTATGGAAATAATGGTCGAATAGAATCGGCTCACCCACCCTCTCTTCAATTTCGAGCTTCTTTTGCTCAAATATTTTCAGCAGCCTTTTGTTTACTGCAAGGTCAGGAAGCTCAAAGTGCAATTCAACGCCCAGTGCATCATGGTAGGCAATCCACTCAAAATGAATACCGGCCTTTCCGCTGGCTACAAGGGCTTTAGCCTCAGAAATTTTTCCTTTCAGTTCTCCCAAGGACTGATTATAGAATTTGAGACAGAACCCATTTTGGAGCTTTTAAATGTCTTGAAAAAGGGAACATATGACCCAAAGACTATCAGACTGAATACACTCGCTGTGAAGGTACCCGTTATAAAAACAATCTTGGACAGTGGCTGGTGCTATAATAAACCTGTCGGGATGATTATGTTGGTATGCCCGCTTCAATGAAGGTACTCCTTGTCACCCCACCGATGTCAAGCCTCAATACCCCCTACCCAGCTACCCCCTACCTTACCGGGTTCCTGTGTTCTCGTGGCATTGATGTCCAACAAGCAGACTGGTCCATTGAGCTGGCCTGTCGCCTGTTATCCAAGAATGGCCTGCAACGACTGAAAGATTACGTACTCAAGGTCAAGCCAAAGCAGCGGACTGTCGCCATTAATCAGTTCCTCGATAACCTTGACGGTTACTTGGAGACCGTAGATCAAGTTGTAGCTTTTCTACAAGGTAAAGATTCCGGTCTGGAAGCTCACATAATATCCCGTGGCTGGTTACCGGAGGGTAAACGTCTGAAGGTGTTTCTCGATTATCAAACACAAAATGGGGAAAAGCCCTTTGGTAACCTCGCAGTTTGTGATGAAGCCAGTTATCTAGCCAGTCTCTACCTGTGGGATTTGGTGGATACTATCAGAGATATTGAGCCTGAATTCGACCTGTCATCCTATGCTAGGGCAACAGCCGCCAAACCTGATTTCGATGAGGTGCTTAAATTCCTTAAGCAGCAGCGAAAGGGACTGATTAGCCATATCATCGAGGAGATTGTCTCTGAAGCACTGAAACAATCACAGCCTGATGTCCTTGGATTGACGGTGCCTTTCCCGGGCAGCTTGATTGGGGCTCTTCGTGTAGCCGAGAATGTCCGACGGGTTGCTCCGGAGATTAAGATTATCATGGGCGGAGCCTACCCAAACACTTACTTGAGGGAGATTACCGACCCGAGGTTTTTCGATTATGTGGACTTTCTCACCCTTGATGATGGTGAACGTCCTTTGGAATGTATATTACAGTATCTGAAAGGGAGAAAAAGGTTAAGTGGACTCCTGAGAACCTTCGTGCGTGAGGGGAAACAGGTGACCTATCACTCAACACCAGACGAAAGTGACATCCCCTTTACCGAGGCAACAACCCCGAGTTACGCCGGGTTATCTCTTAAGGATTATATGGCATTACGATACGACTCAACAAAAATTGATCAGCTGTGGTCAAGACGATGGAATAAGCTTACTCTAGCGCATGGTTGCTACTGGGGCAAGTGTAACTTCTGTGACACCTCCTTGGATTACGTACAGCGTTTCGAGCCACAGAAAGTCGAACGTATAATTAACCATATCCAGGCAATCATCACTGAAACTGGACATACTGGCTTCCACTGGGTAGACGAGGCTATACCGCCTTCCCTCCTGCGGTCTCTTTGCGAGAAACTCATTGAGCGGAAGATTCCGATAACCTGGTGGGGAAATATTCGTTTCGAACAAGCCTTTTCTCCCGAAATGGCCCGGCTAATGTCCGAAGCCGGCTGTGTAGCCGTCACCGGTGGACTCGAGGTTGCCTCCGACCGGCTTCTAAAGCTGATGAACAAGGGAGTTTCGGTGGCTCAGGTTGCGCAGATTGCTAAGAACTTTACCAACTACGGCATCCTTGTCCATGCTTACCTGATGTACGGCTTCCCGAGCGAGACAGTCCAGGAGACAGTCGACAGCCTGGAAATAGTGAGACAACTGTTTAAGGAAAAGTGCCTTCAATCAGGACACTGGCACCGTCTGGAGGTAACCAAGCATAGCCCAATCGGCATACACCCGGAGCAGTTTGGCATTGAACTGCTCCCCAATCGGATCAAGCCTAACCGGGTATTCGGCCAATATTTTATCCCTTTCAAGGACCGGGCAGGTGTCGACCACACCATTCTCGGACAAGGTCTTGAGAGGGCACAGCGACGCTACCAGCACAGAATCGGTCTGAACCGTCCTGTTCATGAATGGTTCTCTAAACACGTGCCCAGCACAAAGGTAGCACCGGGGACGATTGCACAAGCTCTAACAGCGATAAAAAAGAACGCACACAGAAGTTAAGCGGACCGTCGTCAGAAGGGATGCTCCTGTAATATCTTATCATCTTATCATATCGTAACAAGATGAGTGTTTGTGGCCCAAGGCTACGTGGAATAACTGTGAGTTATGTGCAATAGTATTCCCACCTGGGCCAACCGCGTAAAAGAGCAATAAACTATACAGATAGAAATTACCAAAACTTTAGGAGGTAGGCATGACAAAGATTCTACTCAGCACAGGAATCGCCCTTACTATACTAGTATTAATAACTTTGTCTAGTTCCACTCTAGCCAGTGAAGATATATACGGACTAAGAATAGAAAATATTAATAGAAATGGTGCAGATTTTTACTGGAGTACTTCAATTGAAACTAAAGGAAGCGTAGAGTATGCATACACCAAGCTCCCCGAATTATATAATCCACAGTTACCAGGAACCAGCCAAAATATACTGCTGAGTGCTACTCCTTCACAAACAAGGTCAGAGGACCACTACGTAAAAGCTCTCACCATGTTCAAGTAGATAACTTAGACGTAAACTACTGCCCCTTTGTGCAGTACACAATTAAGTCAGAGGCCTTTAACGGAGACATCTATACGCTTTCCGGAGAATTCGTTCTGACCGATACCAAAATAATAAGTTGGTGGCAAACCTGGCAGTTCGTCCTGTTCATGCCCCTATTCATGTTCATCTTAGGACAGGTAACAAGACCGCTAACTTCTATACTTTGGAGAAAACTACGTAAAAAGAGATAATAACACACAAGATCTTGGCAAAGAACTAAGACCGTAAAGTCAAAGATAGCTTGACATGTTCTACCCCGAAGGCTATGTATCTGTAGGCCGGGGCTAGGTGAGTGAAGAGGCAACAAGAAAGCTAAAGCCCGTAACCTGGGACAACGTAGAGCAATTTCAATTGGAAAGTGCTATTTATAATTTTGCCTGATTCGCTGGATGGGCGTTGCTTGTATCACCGTGAGCTTGCACAATCGTCAGTCTTGTGTGTAACGATAACCGGACTCATCATACAGACTACTAGATTGTCTACATGCTTGACACAACAGACTCATACAAAATCCGGCTCGTTAGCACGTTACTTTGATAAAAAGACCAGCATATATTCGATAATATCATTCTGCAGGGATGGTTACCGTTTCCTTCTCCATGAGGATATCAGGGACTTCCCATCCCTTTTGTTTCATCAGGTCGTAGAAGGCACGTCGGAAAATGAGACGCGCCTCTACTTTGACTTCACCACGTTGTGGTGTAGAGAATATATATTGTGATGTTTGCGTTTCCCGTGCTGGCAGCCGGGTGTCTTCAAGGACGCGGGTTTGTGTCCAGTAGGCTCCGGTCGGAGATATTTCAGTCCACAACTGCTCAAGAACCTTGGCAAAGTATACCCCCGGTTTCCCGGCTAGGTCCCCGGTCCAGTCTGGCAATACCGGCCCGGATCTAAGAGATAGCATCCTTCCCTGTTGGTCGGTAGCAGTGACAACCAGCAGAATCTGGCGAAGTGGTGAATCTGTCGGGATATGATGGCCACCTTCAGTATTTGTCACGCTGACTTCTACCAGAATATCGTCTCTCTCTCGTTCAGCAACAAGGATTACATCAGCCGTATTCTGCAATAGAGAGACATCAGAAGCACCAGGAAAATCGTGCGTGGGGATGGTGTTTGCGTCACGTTCGAGACCTCCACGGCCAGGAGCAAAGTTAGTTGTTATCTCATCCGGCTTCATATGGCAGCTCTGGCAGGTAGTACCTTCTTCGGGATAGGGACTGGCTAGCCATTCGGAGAATGACTGGTAAATAGGTACTCCCCAGAAACTGGCCTGGTGACAAGGAGAGCAGAACTCGCTTTGCTTCTCCAGAGGCAGAAACGTGTCCGGTCCGACGTCAACATCGTCATATGGCCCGAAGAACAGCTGTTGTTCCGCAGTGGGGCGCATTAGCTCAATCGACATTATGCCCGGCATATTCTCATGAGGCAGGCCGGTGTTCGGGTCGAGATTGACCGAGGCAATTTTGTGGCAGAAGTCACAGTGAGAGCCCTGCTCACTAATACCGGTAGCCTGATTGGGGTCAGAGCCATATGGATTATCTATGGCCAGTGTCGGCACGTGACAGGTAGCACAGTTGCCGGCACGGTCAGGAAAGTCCAGTTTGAACCCTGGACCGTAGTAGGGTTTAGCAGGGTCCGGGCGGAGAGGAATCGGGCCATAATCCTTGTGAACGATGAACTGCGTAAGCGGCGAGCGGTTTCCATCAACATTGGTACCGTTATACATGGTCATGAAACGAGTGTTTTGCGTTCCCAGAGCATGGGCTCCTCCAACCCACTGCTTGTAGACACCCTGGCCGTGGCAGTCGCGGCAGCCAAGCTCAAGGTTGCCGGTTACGGCTTCAGCCAGTTTCTTTATTGGGACATTTTGAACAACTGCCAGGCCGGTCTGGATAAACCATTCGCTGGCTTCCGAGCGGTCTTCAATAGCCGGGGGAATCCAAGTGTAGTCTGAGTTGTCCGGCCCCACATGGGATGCCAGCTCAATCTCAACGGCATTACGCCAGGGCCAAGCCACACTTCCACTAACGTAGTAGCCATCCTTCCAGGCAGTAATATGTGGACGAAAAGACGGAGCAAAACCAGTGAGCCTGAAATAGCCGGTAGCATCGGTTATCGCAGAAGTGGCGGTAGCCTTTATACGTACCATGGCGCCAGATATAGCCTGGCCATTAGTATCTTTCACAAAACCGGAAACGCTGTCTACCCGCCAGATAAGCGGGACGGCAATGGCTACAATCACCACTGCTACCGGTATCAGAATCCAGATACGTTTCATCCAGTCGTCTTTCTCCGAGAGTGCAGGAGCCATACTCCCAGACCGGCCAGGCAAATCAACAACGCCACACCACCGTAGAGCCAGGACAAATTGTTACTCTTCTTTTCCGTTGCTGGGGGTGCGGGTTGAAGAAATGGCTCAGGTCTTGTTTCGGCAGGTAAGATGTTCTTTTCCTGTTCCGGCTCAGACTCCTGTATATTCTTTCCGGGTTGCGGCCCGACTGGTGGTGATTCCACCGTTGGTTCGGGTTCCGGTTCAGTTTCAGGTGGTGTCGGCTGGGGTACCGGGGATGGCGCGACAGCGGAAGTCTTTGCCCTTTCCAGCGCTTCCGGTGGAATTTCGCCCAGGCGAAAGACACCTCCACCTTGCGTGCCAGCATAGACCACTCCGCCGTCAGACGATACGCCCAGTGTCAGTATCGCTCTCGTTTCAAGTCCTTCGTTTATCTGCCGCCATGTCTCACCACTATCTTGGCTGAGGTATACCCCGCTAGCGATGCTGCCAGCATAGACAACACTGGGCTGTGCCGGGTCGACAGCAATGGCCGTGATTGATTCACCGGGATTCATTCCAGCCGAAGACCATTTCCAGTTTTTACCTCCATCCTCGGAGCGGTAAAGCTCGCCGTCCCCAGTACCCAGATAAATCACCTCAGGGTCTTGCGGGTCAATGGCAAGCGAACGCACGAAGCGTGAACGGAGCCCGCTGTTGATCGGTCCCCAGCTTTTGCCACCGTCGGTTGTTTTA
>JBHIFE010000072.1:0-7114 GCA_046760985.1 Dehalococcoidales bacterium | reverse complement strand
GAGAATTTGACTTATGGGGGCATTACTTCGCGTGCTAAAAAGATAGTTCAACTGTCAATACAGGGCGTCTAAGAGGGGCGAAGCCCCTCTTCTTATATCTCCCCCTCTCCTTTGAAGGAGAGGGGGATTAAGGAGGTGAGGTAGACAAACTCTACCCCTTACTTTGTGAGAGGGAAGGTGGTATAATAGAGTCAATAGGAAGAGATGGAAATGCAATATACCATTTTTATCAGAAAGGCGCCTGACGGATTCTATATAGCTAGCTGTCCTCTGATTCCAGAAGCACAGGCTCAGGGTGAGACCTACGAAGAATGCGTAGCTAATATTAAAGAGGTACTTGAACTTTGTCTGGGATTCCGTAAAGAGCGTGGAGAGGAAATACCGGAAGAAATTGGTGCTAAGCAGGTTATAGTTGCCATATGACAAAGTTACCTCCGCTTAAAGCCCGTATCGTAGTTAAGGGTCTTTAGACAATGGGCTTTGAGAAAGTAAGGCAAAAGGGGAGTCATGCCATATTCCATCATCAAGATTGTCGCCGGGCTCCTATTCCCATCCATCCAGCCAAAACTGTCAGCCCTTATTTACTTTCAGATATTCTTAAACGACTTAAGATTGACGAGGACAAATTTTTACAAGCTATAAGGCATTAAGTAGTCTTTGGGATATATATCTCTAATGAGCAGAAAAATTAGAATCAGAGCTGGTAATGTTGAAGTAGTCGCTGAACTGAATGAAACCAAGACGGCTCAGGCAATCTGGGATGCCTTGCCTATCAAGGAACGTGCCAACCTCTGGGGAGATGAGATATACTTTTCTATCCCGGTTAGCCTGGAAGCGGAGGATGCCCAGGAATTGGTAAGCGTGGGTGACCTGGGCTACTGGCCGCCGGGAACTGCCTTTTGCCTGTTTTTCGGTCCGACCCCTATGAGTCGGGGGCAGGAAATAAAACCTGCCAGCCCGGTCAATGTGTTTGGCAGGATTATCGGCGACGCCAAGGTGCTCAAGCAGGTAGCATCGGGAGCGGAAATCACCGTAGAGCGGGAAGCCGAAGGTTAAGGATTTCAGAAATTTTAACCTGTAGGGAATTTAAGAAGGGCTTTGCCCCTCTTTTTATATCCTGCCCCTTTTGAAGTAGATAAAATAATCTCTACCCCCTTACTTTATACAAGAAAAGTTGTTATAATGGGTCTAATTAGTAGCTGTCTAAGAGAAAGGAGTAAGGCTTGAAAATACTCCTGGTTTATCCACAATACCCGGATACCTTCTGGAGTTTTAAGCACGCCTTAAAATTCGTCGCCAAAAAGGCAGCTTACCCACCGCTGGGGTTATTAACGGTAGCAGCAATGCTCCCCAAAGAGTGGGAGAAAAAGCTGGTGGATATGAATGTAACCAGTCTGACTGATGAAGACATTAGCTGGGCTGACTATGTGTTTATCAGTGCTATGGCGGTGCAACAGAACTCGGTGAGGGAAGTCATTGCCCGATGTAAAGAACTGGGCACCAAGCTGGTTGCTGGTGGACCTTTGTTTACCACCGGATATGAAGAGTTTGACGAGATAGACCATTTTGTGCTGGGCGAGGCTGAAGTTACCCTACTTCCCTTTTTAGCCGATTTAGAAAAAGGGTGTGCCCAGCATATCTACGCCTCCAGCGAAAGACCAGATATAACTAAAACCCCCATCCCCCTCTGGTCACTTATCAACATGAAAAAATATTCAACAATGAGTGTTCAGTATTCTCGGGGCTGTCCGTTTAACTGCGAGTTTTGTGACATTATTGTACTGAACGGGAATAAGCCACGAACCAAAGATAAAGACCAGCTACTGGCGGAACTGGATACATTGTATCACCTGGGGTGGCGGGGTGGTGTGTTTATTGTTGATGATAATTTCATTGGTAACAAAAGAAAACTAAAGTCGGAAATCCTGCCAGCGATAGTTGCCTGGATGAAGGCAAGGAAATTTCCCTTCCACCTCTTTACCGAAGCATCTATAAATCTGGCTGACGATGAGGAATTAATGCAATTGATGGTTGAGGCTGGGTTTAACACTGTATTTATTGGTATTGAAACCCCCAATGAGGAAAGTCTGATTGAATGCAACAAGTCTCAAAATCAAAACCGTGACCTGGTGGCTTCGGTCAAGAAAATTCAAAACTATGGCTTGGAGGTGCAGGGAGGATTTATTGTCGGCTTTGATAGTGATCCAATTTCCATCTTTAAGAGTCAAATCAGCTTCATTCAGAACAGCGGTATCGTTACCGCAATGGTCGGTTTGCTAAATGCTCCGGCTGGTACCAGACTATACCAGCGTTTAAGAGAGGAAAACCGTTTGTTAAGAGGTATTACCGGCGACAACACCGACTGCTCGCTCAACTTCGTTCCCAAGATGAACTACGAAACACTCATTAATGGCTACAAACACGTCCTGAACACAATTTATTCACCCAAGGACTTTTATGAGCGAGTCAAGACATTTCTAAGGGAGTACCACCGACCACGGAGAAAGAGGCGGGCTAGAATTCGTTTTTACCAGATTAGAGCGTTTATTAGGTCAATATGGGTCTTAGGGGTCAAAGAAAGGGGAAGAAGATATTACTGGAAGCTATTTATTTCAACCTTGCTCAAATACCCTCGGACTTTTTCTCTATCCATGAGTCTGGCTGTCTACGGGTATCATTTCCGCAAAGTTGTTGAGAAGTACATTAGGACACCGATTGAGAATACTCTGGGAGTTCGGGCAACCGAAAAATCCGGAGGATAAAAATAAAGACCGATTGTGTTATACTCCTAATTGGATTTGTTTTCCTCAGGCATGTGCTTGCCAATAGAGGGAGGGTAATGGGATGTTAATTCGTGATATCATGACCACTAATGTGATTTCTATCCCGAGTGACACCAGTGTTATCGAAGCTAAAAGGGTAATGGATAAGAGGAAATTACGACGTGCGCCGGTGGTGGAAAAAGGAAAGTTAGTAGGTTTATTATCGTCTAAAAGACTGGAAAGGGCAGCCCCACGTAAATTAACTTCTTCCACAAATATATGGGATATGGCTTACAATATAGTGACATTGCATCAGAAGCCGGTAAAAGAGGTTATGGAGACGGAGGTAGTGACGGCTAGACCAGATATGACCATTGAAGAGGCGGTGGCACTAGCTCAAGCCAAGAAAGTAGGGGCTCTGGTGGTGGTTGACAATGATAATATAGTGGGTATAGTCACCACCAATGATATTTTCTACCAGGTTGTTAATCCCGTTCTCGGTGTGGGTGAACCGGGCGAACGTATTTGGGTTGCCGGAGGTGGTGAAAGTAAGCCACTGGAAGAAATAATTTCACTGATAAATAAGCTATGTATGGATATTATTACACTCCACATTATAGCTGCACCCAAGGCAACTAAGAAAGACCTTGTGGTTCATTTGGACTGTAAAGATGTGAGTAAGCTTGTTGCTGAACTGAAGAATAGAGGATATAAGGTAGAGTCGAGAAAGCGCTAACGAGGCAAGTAGCCAACTGAATAGACGGTGACCAAGCGACGGATAGATAGGTTAATGGTGGTGAGGGGGCTAGTGGAGAGCCGGGCTAAGGCTCAGGCTTTAATTATGGCGGGAGAGGTGGTAGTGGATGGGAAAGCAGCTATCAAGCCGGGAACTCTGGTATCTGAGGAGGCGGTAATCAGCATACTTAAGCCGTCTCCTTTTGTTAGCCGGGGTGGGATTAAGCTTGAGTATGCCCTTGATCAGTTTCAACTTGATGTTTCGGCTAAGGTAGTGGTTGATATTGGGGCATCAACTGGCGGCTTTACTGATTGCCTGCTCAAGCGCGGGGCGAGTCGGGTTTATGCTGTGGATGTGGGCTACGGGCAGTTGGACTATCGCCTAAGGCGGGATTCGCGAGTGGTGGTTATGGAGAGGGTGAATGCCCGCTATCCCATCCCGTTACCGGAGAGGGTGGATTTGGTGACCATAGATTTATCCTTCATTTCAGTAAGGAAGGTGATACCATCTGTAGCTAAACTGCTTAAGGATAATGGTCATTTATTGGTTCTCATCAAGCCGCAGTTTGAGGCTAGGCGGAAGGAGGTGGGTAAGGGGGGAGTGATTAAGGAGCCCCTAGTTCACGCCATGGTTTTGGGGCGCTTTATTGCCTGGATGGTAGAGCATGGCTTCAGATTAAAGGGATTGGTAGAATCACCCATCCTTGGCGCTTCGGGGAATAGGGAATTTTTTGTCTTATTGACATAAAATGATGAAGAAGGCTGTTGCTCTGGAAGTGGAGGGTATAACCATTTCTGGTCAGCTTTACCTACCGGCTGGCAGGATTCCATACCCTACTGTTTGTATTTGTCATGGCATCCCGACTCGTATTCCTGATACCGAAGAGGATGGGGGTTATCCTTTGTTAGCGGAAAGGATTTGCGGTGAGGGCTTTGGGGTATTGATTTTTAACTTCAGGGGAACCGGGGCTAGCAGTGGCAACCTTGATATCCTGGGCTGGACTAGAGATTTGAAGACAGCTATCGACTATTTATGTACTTTGCCTGAGGTGGATAAGTCTCACCTATCACTACTTGGCTTTAGTGGTGGGGCGGCTGTCTCGGTATATGTGGCATCGCAAGATAGACGAGTATCATGTGTTGCCACTTGTGCTTGCCCAGCCGACTTTACCTTTATTACCGAGGTTGGCGAGCCCCGGGCTGTTGTTGATTACTTTCGTAGTCTTGGTGTAATTAGGGAGGAAAATTTTCCCCGCTCTGCCGAGGAATGGCTTAACGGCTTTAAGCGGGTTCGACCTATTGAATATGTGACCCAAATTGCTCCTAGACCCTTGTTATTAGTGCATGGTAGCCAGGATGAGACGGTGGATATAAGCCATGCCTATAGATTATATGATAGAGCTAGGGAGCCGAAACAGATGATTATAGTGAACGGGGCTGGGCACAAGCTGCGGCAGGACGATAGGGCAATGGCTATTGTTATGGATTGGCTGAAATCTCAGTGCCGGCGTAGTTGGGCTTACCACAAAGTTGACCTATAAGTAGGAAACAAGCTATAATTAAATTGGCAGGTTAGTCGGGATGAATTCAAGAGGCAGGTAGATTTGCGCGAAAGTTGCGGCGTTTTTGGCGTTTATGCTCCCACTGAGGATGTAGCCCGTCTTACCTTTTTTGCTCTATTCGCTCTCCAGCACCGCGGTCAGGAAAGTTCTGGTATTGCCACAAGTGATGGTAAGAAACTCACGGTACATGCCAATATGGGGCTGGTATCGCAGGTGTTTAGCGAGGAATCGCTGAGCCAGCTTACCGGTAATATAGCCATCGGGCACAATCGTTATTCCACCAGAGGTTCTAGTCGGATATATAACGTTCAGCCTATTATGGTGGGCAAAGGGTCAAATGCCATTGCGGTAGCCCACAACGGGAATATTGTTAACGCTGAATATCTTTATGAAGAACTCTCGGAACAAGGTTATACCTTCCACACTTCCACGGATACCGAGGTTATCGCTAATCTCATTCTTGCTTCCCCTGAGAAGAATTGGGTGGATAAGATAAGGTACGCTATGCATCGGCTTCAGGGGGCATATTCTTTGACAGTCCTGACTAGAGACGCTTTGTTTGGGGTTCGTGATCCCTTTGGCGTACGCCCGCTATGCCTGGGGACTATTGATAACGGCTGGGTTATAGCCTCGGAGAGTTGCGCCCTCGACCATATTGGTGCCCACTTTATCCGGGAGATTGAGCCGGGGGAGATAGTTTCTATTACCGAGAATGGAATTGATAGTTGTCGGGAGGAGGAAAACAGAAGGGCGCTATGCATCTTTGAGTTTATCTACTTTGCTCGCCCAGACAGTGTGATTAATGGTCGGTTACTTTCCCCAGCCCGGCAGGCTATGGGAGAAATACTGGCGCAGGAACACCCAGTGGCTGTCGATTTAGTCATGGGTGTGCCTGATTCAGCAACAAGCGCTAGCATTGGCTATTCTCGCCAGTCAGGTATCCCTATAGGTGAGGGGTTGATTAAGAACCGCTACGTGGGGCGTACCTTCATTGAGCCTGACCAGCGCATTAGAGACCTTGGTGTCAAGCTGAAATTTAACCCCTTGCCCCATATGTTGGAGGGCAAGCGACTAGTAGTGGTTGATGATAGTATCGTTCGCGGTACTACTACCCCCAGTATAGTGAAGATACTGAGAAGGGCGGGAGCTAAGGAAGTGCATATGCGTATCTGCGCACCACCAATCCGTTACCCCTGTTTCTTTGGTGTAGATATGGCTACCCGCCAAGAGTTAATTGCCGCGCAAAAAACTGTACCTGAAATTTGTGATTTTATCGGCGCTGATTCGCTAGGCTATCAGAGTATTGGGGGACTGATTAAAGCGGTTGCTTTGCCCAAGGACACCTTTTGTCTGGCTTGCTTCACTGGTGATTACCCCATACCAGTCCAGCTTGAGATGGATAAGCTGGCACTAGAGACTATGTCGGTTGGTCACCAAGCCCGTTTTGATATAAGGCAGCGATAATGAGCTTTATTAAGTGACTCTCCTCTTTATTTTCCCTCTTTAGCGCTTTGAACTTGACAAAAAACCTTATTTTATTTTAAATATAGAACAGGTGTTCGCCTAAGTCTTAGAGTTGGTTTTATCGGGATGAGAGTATTGTCAGCCAAACAACAGCGTATTATTGATTTTATTCATCGTTTTTTGGCGGATCGGGGCTATCCCCCAACCGTTAGAGATATAGTAAGTGGATGTGGGATTAGCTCAACATCGGTTGTGGATTACCATCTGAAGGCATTAGAGAAGGAGGGATATATTCGCCGCCATCCAGAAGTGTCGCGCGGTATAGAATTACTCACCGGGAACTCGTTGTCTTGGGTGCAGGTTCCTATTATTGGGCAAATAGCCGCCGGTGAGCCGATACCGGTGCCTACTCCTGATACCTGGGATGTTACCGCGGCTACAGAGACTCTGGAGGTAACCAAAGATTTGACCCAGGGCAGGGGGGGAGTTTATGCTTTGAAGGTAAAGGGCTTGTCAATGATGGATGCCTTGATTAACGATGGTGATATTGTGCTGATGCAGTATGTAAATGTGGTGGAGAATGGGGAGATG
>JBHIFE010000071.1:0-7123 GCA_046760985.1 Dehalococcoidales bacterium | reverse complement strand
TCTGCCTCTCTTATATATCTCTTCCCCCTTCCCCTTATCAAGGGGAAGGGGGATAAAGGGGGTTAGGGTTCCCCAATCCCCTATTTATTCTCACAGGAAATATCCCCTTTTGGGGTGTCTAAGAGGGGCAAAGCCCCTCTTCCATACATCTCCCCCTCTCCTTATCAAAGGTTAATAATTTTGGGGTGTTTAAGAGGGGCGTCAGTCCCTCTTCCACAAATCTCCCCCTCTCCTTATCAAAGGAGAGGGGGACTAAGGGGGTGAGGTCACCATATTCCCTACTTATTAACAGCAGCCCCGATGCCAATCCCCAGTGGCAGGGCGACATCTCTAAGGACATTACCTATTGCCTCCTTCAGTCCCTTCCTCTGCTCTTTGGTCATTTTATAGTTAATCTTGACCAGCCTCACTAGGGTATTGGTCGCCTGCATGATGAGTTTGATATTCTCCGGGTCTTTTTCCAGAATCGACTTAATCTTAACCCTCAACAAAGCAATCTCATCATCAATGCCGTTAACCCCAGCAGCCAGCTCAAAATCAAGCTGCTCTGCCTCATCCAGAACCTTGGAATAGAAGCCGTGCTTCCTAGCGTTCTGATTGCCCTTTGGGGCGCCTCTTTTTCTCTTTGCTTTTGTTGGCATGTGGTTTTTCTCCATCGTTCAGACGCCTGGCAGTAGCTAACACAATGGTGTGGGCAGCCAGGTCCCATCTCTGGTTTTCTACGGCTAACCTTAATAGCCTCATATCCCCTCTCCTTTACATAACTAGAAAAACAATTCCTACCTAGTTAGCTTTGAATTGTTTCCCGATAAAATAATAGCACATATGTTCTACTACGACTACCAGATTTTGTCACGATTTTAAAGACAGTTGATATAATGCAAAAGGCGTTATAGACTGGGGGTGAACAATGGGGGTTGCCAAGCAGCTTTATCAGTTACAAGAAGTTGACCTTGAAATTGAGTCCAATGAGCAGGCGCTGGAGCAAATGCTCAGTCAACTGGGGGAAAGTCAGGCAGTAGCCGGGGCTCAGACCAAACTTGCCTCAGAGCAAAAACGGTTAGATGAATTGAGACATCAGCAGCATTCTACTGAATGGGAAGTAGATGACCTGGTGACTAAAATCACGGCTACCGAAGAGCAACTTTATAGTGGGCGAATAAAAAATCCCAAAGAACTGACCAATCTTCAGCATGAGGTTAATCTACTGAAAGCCAAGCGTGACCAACTGGAAACTAGGGTGTTGGAAACAATGGACCAAGTCGAACTGGCTGAAGCCAGTGTCGCTGCCCTAAGTGGTGAGTTTAAGAAACTGGAGGCTGAGTGGCGTAATCAGCAACAACAATTAACTGCTGACATAGAAACGCTCAAAAGTAAACTATCCGACCTTAAGCATAAGCGGCAGCTACTATCAGCCGAAATTAACCCTCAGGCAGTCGGGGTCTATGATAAGCTCAGGAGACAAAAGGGGCAAGCCGTGGCTAAGGTAGAGCAGGGGATATGCCGTGGTTGCCGAATATCACTGCCGTTCAGTGAGCTGCAGCAGGCGAGGGGTGGTAATCTGGTGCAATGTAGTAACTGTGGGCGCATCTTATTCCTGCCATGAGGAGCAAGTGAAGACAAAGAAAGCGATAATATGGGTTGATGGTGTCTCACGGGGTAACCCGGGACCAGCAGCTATTGGTGCCACTATCAAAGACGAAGAGGGTCGGTTGCATGCTCGTATTTCCCAGCCCATTGGCATAACTACTAATAATCAAGCAGAATATAGTGCTATTATTGCCGCT
Organism: Dehalococcoidales bacterium; assembly: GCA_046760985.1. GTDB lineage: Bacteria > Chloroflexota > Dehalococcoidia > Dehalococcoidales > RBG-16-60-22 > JBHIFE01. The sequence continues at coordinate 5,336 of JBHIFE010000071.1, read as the reverse complement.
CTGGAAAAAGCCATCAAGTTAGGTGCCACACACGTTGAATTATACTCGGACTCAGAATTGGTGGTGAAGCAAATTGGTGGCAAATACCGGGCAAAGAGAGTGGCTCTTAAACCCTTGTATCAAAAGGTAAAGCAGCTGCAGGACTTACTGGAAAGCTTCACTATTACTCATATCCCCCGCCAGCAAAACGTGGAGGCTGACAGGCTGGCAAACGCTGCGTTAGGCTTGACAGTTGACTAATGGTGCCACCGATACTACACTATAAGAGGGTCAAGTAAACCGGGTGGCTGCCCTGAAATATCAGGGAGGAAAGTCCGAGCTCCACCGGGCAGGATGCTGGGTAATACCCAGGAGGGGTGACCCTACGGAAAGTGCCACAGAAACATACCGCCCCACTTGAGTGGGGTAAGGGTGAAATGGTGAGGTAAGAGCTCACCAGCGGCTGGGTGACCAGTCGGCTGGGTAAACCCCATCCGGAGCAAGACCAAATAGAGGGACAAAAGGGATGCCCGGCCTGTTCCCTGGGTTGGTCGCTTGACCCTGGTGGTAACATCAGGGCTAGACAGATGGTCACCGCTCCGATTAGTCGGAGTACAGAACTCGGCTTACAGGTTTACTTGACCCGTTGCCTTTTATATACTAACAGGTTTTATTCCTTTTTGTGCATTATTCTGCGTCCCATTCGTGCAATCTGGAACCGCTTTGACTTCCAAGGAGACCAGTGGGGCAGGCTTAACCAAAGTGAGTGGTGAAACGTAGGGTTATTTCTATCTAAAAAGAGGTAGTTTAGTAGTGAAGAAGGGATACAAATGCCATTGCTACGGTTGTAGGAAGGGGAGGATAATGTAGGTGGATACCGGAGGTAAGGCAACGGGTCTGGGCAACCCAGTAGATGATAGCTGGTTTGCCACTGCCAACCGTAACCATCTCCTTTAAGCCGGTTTATAGACCGATGCAGACAGAACACAGAGCGCAAAGGGTAAAAAAGGGGCTTCCACCGGCTTAGCCCCGTAATCTGCTCACCTCCGGTATCTTATTTTTTATTAATTGGCTGTGTCTACTTAGCCGGGCTAACTTTGAGCAATAACAAAGTTTTGTGTTCCAAGTGGTCAAGACCAGAACCTTGGGAGGGAGTGAGAAGATTAGAATAGCACCTACTTTGTTTATCCTGTGCTACAGGAAGATGAAGACAAACTAATAACTATGCTAAGAACAAGGGTTGCTCTTACCTAGTCGGGTGGAGCGGCTTTTGTTCTTCTGCATCCCAAACAAGCTCAGCAACCTGTGTAACGTTGCCTTGGCTGTCTCTGACAGGTGATGCGAGCACCTTAACCAGTCTTTGCCTGCCCTTGCCTTCAAGTTGGTTTTTATGATAATGAGTTGCCATTACCTTCTCGTTTGTCTCTAGAACCCTTCTCACTGGGCATTCGTCCCCACCTGATTCACAGGGACTATTCCTCCCGTGAGATACCTCAAAGCAGTGTTGCCCGATTGCTGTCTGTTCAAGTAGTTTGTTCTGACGCAATAGGGGCATATAATATTGAGTGATGCGGAAATCTCGATCAATAACTAGGAATTCACACTCAAGCCTATCGATGAGAGGTTGCAGAAAGTCTCTCAACTCCACCGCTTTGACCTTTGTTCCGTCCTGCGCGTCAACAGTTGCTCTGCGCCACACAGTGGCTAGTCTCTGTCTGGCACAATAAACACCGATTGAGATAAAGCTGACAAGCCCAATGAAGGGGAGAACAATAATATACCCTAATCCAAGAAGTGGTCCTATTATGGCTGGAACTGGCATTGGGAGGGCATCCCGGTGACCAACCTTAAACTCTGCCACCAGACCTTTGGCGGTCTTCATTGCATCACCCCCCCTGCCAAGCTCTCCCGTAGTTTATTTTAGTAAAATGGGTTCTTTTTGTCAAGAAAACAGGGCAAGATACCCATAAGAGATAGAGCGTTGTTTTATTCCAGACTACCTAGCAATAGACTAAAATGATAGGGAATCAACTATGAATATTGCACTAATACCACTTTCATCCAGTGTGGTTAGTTTTGTCTTTGCGGTAACCGTCCTCGATCAATTCTTTGCCAGAAGAAAACCCTACCAGCTTGTCTGGGCTATAGGTCTGTTCATGTACTTCCTCAGTACCGGCACCGAGTTCTGGACAGAGACACGGGGACTTGATGAAACAATTTATCGGTTGTGGTATCTAATTGGGGCTATATTTGTGGCAGCATATCTAGGGATGGGCACCATCTATTTACTTGCCCGCAGGCATGTGGCTCACATTGTAATGACGTTCTTATTAATAGCATCGTTCTATGCCATCTTCCGGGTTTTTACTGCTAGCATTGACCTGAGTGCTCTACATGGTCTTTCGGGACGGGCTATGCCGCCAACAGTGAGACTGATGACCCCCTTCTTCAATACCTTCGGTACGGTGGCTCTGGTGGGGGGAGCTATATACAGTGCCTGGGTCTACTGGAGACGCCGGCTCATGCCACACCGGGTTGTCTCCAATATCCTGATTGCTGTGGGTGCTATACTGCCGGCTTTTGGTGGCATCCACATCAGATTCATCGGCACTACTCAGCTTTTTTACCTCTTCGAGTTACTCGGGATTATAATTATCTTCGTCGGTTTCTTGCGGAGCCGAGAGGTGTTTGGCCTTTATCGATTCCCCCTCATTCATGGCTTTGGCAAGGTAGCCGTTGATTGAGGTCAGCCTTTGGGACGAATCTGGAAAGCGAATATGGGCAGGAAAATGAGAAGATTGCTTCTATTTCTAGCTATAGGGCTGGTAGTAGTAGGCTCTATCTTGGTGTTTAGCATTACCAAGGCTTATAGTCTTGATGAGAATAATTGCCTAGCCTGTCATGGCGACCCTCACCTAACCAAGACCACTGAGCAAGGTGATAAAATCTCTCTGTATGTTAGCGAACAGTTGGTGAATACCGCAGCTCACCGGTATATAGATTGCACTAAATGCCACACCTCCAAGCCACATGAGGTGGCTACACCACTGACCAAACTATCTTTGGCGGAAAAGTGCGGCAGTTGCCATGAGTATCAATACAAGTTACACCTAGGAAGCATTCATGGGCAGCAACTAGTTCGGGGCAACCCTGATGTGGCTACCTGTGTTGACTGCCATAGCCCTGAGAGTAACCCCCACAGTGTAATTCGGGTACTGGAATACAGCGCTCCTGCCTATAAGAAGAATATTGCTCAGACCTGTGCCAAGTGCCACGGTAACGAGGAACTGATGGCAAGCTATGGCATTGTGGAGAAGGTATATGAATCATATATGCGTAGCTTTCATGGCAAAGCTATGCAACTGGGTACCTATGAAATAACCCAACTGGATAAGGCGACCTGCACTAATTGTCATGGTACCCATGATATAAAGAGTGTAACTGACCCAACCTCTCCGGTAGCTGGCTTGGATAATCTAGCAAAGACCTGTGAGCAGTGTCACCCCGGTGCCGGGGTAGAGTTTGCCCGTGGCTTTTTGGGGCATAAGGAAGCGTCACCAGATAATAATCCGGCGGCACATTACACCGAAATAACTTTCACCATTTTACTGACTACCGTCGTTGCTTTTGGTGTCGTGGTAGTAGCTGTAGCCCTGGTAAGGTTTTCAGTTAATCGGTGGAGGGAATAGAAATGGCAGTAGTAACTAAAACCGTTTCACTGGAAAAGGGCTTAGAAGAAAAGATAACTCGTTTTGATGTTCATCAAATAATTCAGCACACTGGGCTGATGGTGAGCTTTATCCTGCTGGTAGTCACCGGGTTGCCATTGAAATTCCACGAGTCAGCAGTCAGTCAGTGGTGGGTAGGGATATGGGGAGGGATTGAGGTCACCCGCTCAGTTCACCATTTTGCTGCTTGGGTAATGGTTATTGTTTGCGCTTATCACCTTGTCTACATTACCTATTCAACCCTTATCCTAAAAAGACCTTTCCCGATAAAGATGATTCCCAGCCGCCAAGACTTCAGGAAGTTCATTCAGGAATTTAGCTATTTTCTGGGGTTGGTAAAGGAGAGACCTAAGTATGACCGCTTCAATTGGAGAGAGAAGTTTGACTACTGGGCAATTTTCTGGGGCATGCCAGTTATGGCTGGCTCGGGCTTCATTATGATGTATCCTATCTTGGTCACCAAGTACCTGCCTGGCTGGATTATTCCGGCAGCCATGGTGGCTCACAGTGATGAGGCGATGCTGGCATTAATCTGGATTTTCTTGGTGCATATCTTCTTTAATCATTTTGCTCCTGGGGTATTTCCAATTAATACCTCTATGTTTACCGGCAAGGTGCCCAAGGAACGATACCGCCGGGAGCATCCTTTAGAATACGAGAGACTATTGGAAGCTGATGAAAGGAGGGAGGAAAGATGAGATACCTGCTTGAGATTTTTGACGATTGGCTGACGAGAGCGGCTGGCATAAACTTTGTACTTATTGTGGCACTAGTCATTTTTAACATTCTCTCTGACCTGCCGGAGAAATATCCCCTTTTCGGCGTTTTCAACTTTTCTATGGTGCCAATTCTGTTTATTACCGGGGGGATTATTTTTATTCTTGCCATCCTGAGAAGTTGAACAGGGCATATGGGCAGGCTAAGAGGTTAAGTAAAATAGACGATGGTAACAACAAGCAGGCGACATCGCGAAAAATTGCTTTTCCTCATGTTTGCTGGGGCAATAGGAATAATATTACTGGTCATCGGTGGCTATCAACTTATGGAATTCATGGATTCCACTGCCTTCTGTGGTCGTCTCTGTCACGACGTAATGTATCCTGAATATACCGCTTACCAGGCTTCCCCTCATTCTCGGGTGGCCTGCTCAGAATGCCACGTTGGTTCTGGGGCTGACTATATGGTCAAATCAAAGCTCAGCGGCATACCCCTCATCTTTGATACCCTTTTCGGCACCTATGACCGCCCTATTCCAACCCCGGTGGAGAACTTGCGTCCTGCACGAGAGACCTGTGAGCAGTGCCACCGACCGGAGAGGTTTGCCGGTGACCTCGTTCGTGTTCACACTACCTACTTGGTGGATGAGAAGAACACCCAGAGGGTTGACACCAGAGTGCTCCGGGTTGGTGGTGGTGAACTTGAGGTGGCACGAGACATTCACTGGCATATTGCTGCCAAGGTTTGGTATCTAGCCTTGGATGAGAGACGCCAGGAAATCGGTTGGGTTGGTGTTGAGGATAGAAAGGGTGAACTCACTGAATACATTGATCCTAATAAAGCGGCTCAAATCACTCCTGAACGTATTGAAGCTGAGAAACGCCTCATGGATTGTATGGATTGTCACAACCG
>JBHIFE010000070.1:0-7233 GCA_046760985.1 Dehalococcoidales bacterium | reverse complement strand
CGAATCACTGCAGCTCTGAGTCCACTTCTCTTGCTACTGGGAGACCCTGACAAAGAAACTCGAATATCGGCGGCGAAGGCGTTAGGCCAGATAGGAGATGTATCAGCCGTGGAAAGCCTGAATATTTCACTTAACGACGAGAGCTGGGAGGTAAGGGCTCAAGCGGCTAAAGCACTAGGGGCACTAGGAGACAAGCAAGCGGTGGGTAAGCTCAAGCAGGCACTCTCAGATGAGAACTGGTGGGTTAGGCACAACGCAGCCGACGCTCTATATCGACTTGGTGAAGAAGGCATAGAGGCTCTGCGTGAGGCTTCGTGTTCAGGCGAAGGAGCACCACGTACCGTAGCCGCACAAATATTGGCGGAAAGAGCTTTAGGAGTGTAAACATTGGGGCAAAGCGACGGCATCCTGGTTAGCATAATCTTGGGCTTCAATATAGCCTTTTTGAGCTACTTCATCGCCATCAACAGCAATTATTTCATCTTGTTGGTTATATCATATTTCTCAGTGCTCAGGTATCGAAGACGCGTCCAGCACGAGCAGTGGCGACGAATAATACAATCTCCGCTGGCAATGCCTGTCTCCATAATTGCGCCTGCCTACAATGAAGAACTCACCATAGACGAGAGTGTGAAATCCCTACTGATGCTGGAATACCCTGAGTTTGAGGTTATCGTGGTCAATGATGGTTCAACGGACAACACCTTTGGGAAACTCAAGGCTGTCTTTAACCTGCATCCGATACCAGCGGATATTGAAAAAAGGGTGCCCTGCCAGCAGATACTGGGCGTTTACCGTTCGCCGGATAATCCTAATCTAGTCGTACTAGACAAGATAAACGGAGGCAAGGCTGATGCCCAAAATGCCGGAATAAATGTTTCCAGACATCCATTGATATGTGTAATTGATGCTGATTCGCTGATAGAGGGTGGTGCTCTGTTACGGGTGACCAAACCCTTCTCGGAGAAACCGGGAAAGACTGTGGCGGTGGGGGGCATCGTGCGAGTTGCCAATGGCTGCAATATTAAAGCCGGTCGGGTAGTGCGGGTAGGATTGCCTCGTGCTTGGCTAGCTTTAATACAGGCTGTCGAATACTTACGAGCCTTTCTCTTTGGGCGGTCTGGTTGGAGTGCTCTGAATTCCTTGCTCATCATATCAGGAGCTTTTGGTGTTTTCCGAAAGGATGTGGTCATCACTATTGGTGGTTACAAGCAAGGTTCACTTGCCGAAGATATGGAATTGGTGGTGCGGATGCATCGGTATCTGCGTGAAGAAAAGCGGGAATATGAAATGCGCTTCTTGCCCGATCCAGTGTGCTGGACTGAGGTACCTGAGTCACCTAAGGTCTTAGGACGGCAAAGGAACCGCTGGCAACGAGGGCTTATCGACTCCCTCTATATTCACCGCAGGATGATGCTGAACCCGAAATATGGAACGATTGGAATGATTGCCTTTCCCTACTTTGTATTCTTTGAGATGCTAGCACCAGTGGTCGAGATGTCAGGGTACATCATCGTGCCTATAAGCTATGCCTTAGGTATAGTAGATTTCCTGTTCTTTGCTCTCTTTCTAACTATAGCCATTCTCGTAGGAGTCATCCTCTCCACAGGAGCTGTGGTATTGGAAGAGCTTTTTTACAGAAGATACCCAAAGACCTCGGATATTGCGAGATTGGTCACTGCTGCCTTTTTAGAGAATTTTGGATATCGTCAACTGACCCTATGGTGGCGGTTGAAAGGATTCTGGGATTATTTCAGTGGCAAGACTGTATGGGGCAAGATGGAGAGAAAAGGGTTTAGCAAAGCCTAGAGAGAAGATTTAAATGGTAGCGGGGGTTGGATTCGAACCAACGACCTTCGGGTTATGAGCCCGACGAGCTTCCACTGCTCCACCCCGCGTTGATAAATACTATATACCTATCTTCTATCTAACCCGCATTTTTAGTATAATTCTTGGTTAGACAGGGTGTCAAGCTGGCTTTCTTAATGATAAGCCAGAATGAAGCATTGACCAAATAAAATAAATAGGTTACACTAAAGGCATGATATACCTTGGTACCTCAGGATTTAGCTATGATGATTGGGTGGGCAACTTCTACCCGATTGGCATGCCCAAGCGAGAGTGGCTTAACTATTATGCCCACGAATTTAATGCTTGTGAGATAAACTCGACCTATTATGCATTGCCCAAACCATCCAGTTTAAAAGCTATGGCTGAGAAAACCGGTGACGGCTTTCTCTTTTCAATTAAGGCGAATCAGGAAATGACTCACAAACAAGAGGACAATGCTGCAATTTTCAAAGCTTTTTGTGAGATATTGCGACCTATCATCACTGCCGGGAAGCTGGGTTGCATCCTAGCTCAGTTTCCATATAGCTTCAGGTTTAATCGCCATAACTGGGATTACCTGGAGTTGCTTAAGGAACGATTGGGCGAACTACCAGTGGTGATTGAGTTCCGTAATGCCTATTGGATAAGGACAGAGGTATTTGACTGGCTTCGTCAGCATGACTTAGGCTTCTGTTGTGTTGATGAACCACAGCTACCTAATCTCTTGCCCCCAGTAGCTGAGGCAACAAGTAAGACAGGCTACGTCCGCTTTCATGGGCGGAATAGTGCCAAGTGGTGGCAGCATGAGCAAGCTCATGAGAGATACGACTATAGCTATACTCCACAAGAACTCAGCGAGTGGCTGCCCAAGATTCAGAAGCTTGACAGTGTAGCTGAGAAGACTTTTATCTTCGCTAATAATCACTGGCGTGGGCAAGCAATCGGTACCATTCGCCAGTTGCGGGTGATGTTAGACTAATCTGTCCTGCCTACATTATTCTCTTAAGTAGCGCTTAATTATAATAACTTACTTACGAGCCTAAGTGGGAAAATAGAATACCCTATCTCAGACTTGATAAGTAGGGGAGGGGAAAATGACAACTAATTTCAGAATACTTCGTTCACGTTTGGAAAGCGAGCGAGGGCGCTTAATTGAGGAATTGGAGCAATTAAAAGCTAGCGCTAATACCACCGAGGAGAGGCGTGAAGGTAGTCCCTTTGGCAAAAGGGAGGAGGAGGCGACCGAGACTCTTGAGCTAGAGAAGCGGCTAGCCTTAGAGAAGCGCATTAGAGGACACTTGAATGAGATAGAGCATGCTTTACGTAAGTTTGAAGAAGGAACCTACGGCTTATGTGATAATTGTGGTCAACCTATAGACCCAGCCCGATTGGAAGCACTCCCGCAAGCAAGCTGGTGCATGAATTGTAAAGCTCAGCAGGCAAAGAATGCGAAAGGTAAATCGCCTCCAGGATAAGCGGTGGAGCGTGGTCTTTTTCCTTACCGGGTTACTCATCGTAGTTGCTGACCAGCTTAGCAAGGCGTGGATAAAGATTAATCTACCTGAGGGGCAATCGCTATTTGAGATAGGATTCTTGCGGATAACCCATGTCCACAATACCGGGGCTGCCTTTGGTTTATTCCCAGGTCAATCATTTGCTCTCACCATTGTTGCTTTAATAGGTATTACCGTTATTTTAATCTACGTCCTTGTTATTTCTCACCGCTTTCCTTTGCCTAATGGCATACTGGGTAAGTTAGCCCTTGGCTTGATTTTTGGTGGCACATTGGGTAACCTGATTGACCGACTCCGCCTTGGCTATGTTACCGATTTTATTGATTTTGGCTACTGGCCGGCGTTTAACATCGCTGACTCCGCGGTAACTGTGGGGGTTATTATATTTGCTTCCTCTCTCCTTCGCCTGGCTCAAGTCGAGAAGCGCTAGGATGGACAAAACATATCACTTTATAGCTGATGAGTCGGGAACTCGTCTGGATAAGTTTGTTGGTGAGAAGTGCGCTGAACTCTCCCGAACCTATGCTCAAAAGCTTATTAGTGATGGTTACATTACGGTCAATGACCGTGTTGCCAAGGCGAGCCTTAAACTTAATATTGGTGACCAGGTAAATATTGTCATACCCCCCACTCCACCCAGCCCCTTAGTGCCTGAGGCAATCCCGTTAAATATCATATATGAGAATGACGACCTTTTGGTTATAGATAAGCCAGCCGGACTGGCTGTCCACCCGGCACCGGGACATCCGGCTCATACCTTAGTTAATGCTATCCTGTCCCACTTTCCTCATCTAGCTGAGCTTGGCGATTCACTGCGACCGGGGATTGTGCACCGGTTGGATAAAGATACCTCAGGGCTGATGCTGGTAGCTAAGAACAGAGCTGCCCAGGCTAACCTGATAAACCAGTTCAAGGCTCGTTCCATAGTAAAAGCTTATCTGGTATTGGTTAAAGGGCGACTCACCCCGGAGCGTGGCATTATTGAAGCAGCGATTGGGCGTGACCCGCGCAACCGAAAGCGCATGGCGGTAGTATCTGCGGGCAGGGAAGCCCGCACCGAATATCAGGTCGTTAAGTATATCGGTAACTACACCCTGCTTGAAGTTGTGCCGGAGACGGGACGCACCCACCAGATACGGGTTCACCTTTCCGCTATTGGCTATCCGGTGGTGGGAGACCCGGTATATGGGGTGAAGTCAGCCTATCTATCCCGGCAGTTCCTGCACGCCTGCCGCCTCGGCTTTAAATTGCCGTCCACCGGTGAATACGTAGAGTTTACCTCTGAGCTACCGCTTGATTTAGCGCAGGCGCTAAAGGATATTGCCTAGAATGTTGAAAAACAGGGTGGTAGAATAGCAGGAAGGGAGAATGAAATGATATGAGAGGACATGTTTTCATAACTGATGAAAGCACTTTCCCGGTAGTCAGAGATAATAGTTTCTGGGGAGTAGGAATAAAGGGTATACCAGCCACATTTAAGCAAGTAATTCAGGAGAATCTAAGGAGTGCTAACAAGCCTTATTTTGGAATGCTAGCCGATATTTTAGGCACACGAGTCGGTGATATAGTTTTTCTTTACGAGCGTCAGGTAGGATTTCATGGCATATATAAAGTTGCAAGCCTGCCGTTCTTTGACCCAACACCAATCGAGTGTGTGAATGAAGACTGGCCGATAAGGGTAGAAATCGAGTGTCTTAACTATTTTAAAGAGCCAGTGCCTGAAGATTATCTGTTTTCCACAAAAGAATACGAGTCGAGATTTTGGACATGGTTTTATCGAAAAATACAGGGGCCAAGAGGAGTTAATACGATAAACCCTGAAGCTATTGAAGCACTCATTGAATTGCTTGTAAAAATAAACGGAAATGCTATGAATAAACCATCTCAAATTAAGCCCTATCCTTCAAAAAATAAAAGCAAAATTACCCTCCCGTTAGACAGTGACGGGGAAGTTTACTTAGAGAGTGTATTGAGAGCATGGCTAATTGCAAATATTGATGACGAGAAACGGCAGGACTTGAGAGACATTTTCGGTTCTACTGAGGATTTGGAATGGTTTGCAAATAATATTCCATATCATGTTACAAGGAAAAACATTGACATTCTCTGCTACCACAAGAATATTAAATATACAGGTTTTCCTCTAAGGTATAAATTTAGTGTTGTCGAATTAAAGCGTGATACCGCGAGTGATAAGGACGTTTCTCAAATTATTGAATATTCTAAATGGGTTGCTGGAAGGCTTGCAGGAAGTGAAATTGAAACTGTACAACCTGTCTTGATAGCATTTGGTTTTAATGAAAGGGCGGTAGAGAAAGCTAGAAACAGTGATTTTAGTGATAGAGGAATTATGTTTGTTAAGTATGAGGTTAAGGATAACGATATTGTATTCAGCAAGGTGGGTATATGAATATATTGAGAAGCGGTGATAGCGTAAAAGTATATCACGAAGTTGACGGTGAGGGGAATCACTACTATTGGTTTTACGAGAGAGGTAAAAGAATAGATTTAGATTGGGGTGAAATAGGTCATATTCCAAATGCTGGTGACCGGTTTGCTCACCCAGAAAGAGACATAGACTTGCGGTTAGATGACATTATTTGGGCAAATGATGCCCCTTGAACCTCACGACGTAACTGGGAAGGGGTGCCAGAATGGTTATTTTGAATTTCAAGTTCAATGTGGGAAATCTATCTCTTTTAGTAAAGTTGAATATTGAAAGCTAAAAGGTTTTAAATGAGTAACTCAGTTAGAGTGCGTTTTGCCCCCAGTCCTACCGGTTATCCTCATGTGGGCAATATCAGGACTGCCCTGTTTAACTGGCTCTTTGCCAGGCACTATGGTGGCACCTTCATCGTCCGCATTGAGGACACCGATGTCGTCCGCAAGGTTGAAGAAACCGTGAAGGCTATTCTTGACAGCCTGCGCTGGCTGGGGCTGGACTGGGATGAAGGGCCTGAGGTAGGTGGCAAATATGCACCCTACTTTCAATCACAGCGCCTCGAGATATACCGTGAGGCGGCTCAACGTTTGATTTCGCAGGGAAATGCCTATTACTGCTACTGCTCACCCCAGCGCCTAGAAGATATGCGGGCAGAGCAGGTTAGGCGTAAGCAGCCGCCGGGCTATGACCGCCACTGCCGCCATTTAAGCCAGGAGGAGCAGTCTCAAAAAGAAGCTGAGGGCATCACACCAGTGATTCGTTTCAAAACTCCAGTTGAGGGGCAAACCGGGTTTAACGACTTAATTCGGGGCGAGGTGGTATTTGAAAATAATACCATTGATGACTTTGTATTGCTTAAGTCAGATAGCTATCCTACCTACCATCTGGCCAGTGTAGTTGATGACCATCTGATGGAAATCTCTCATGTGCTCAGGGCGGAGGAATGGCTATCCAGCACACCTCGCCACCTGCTTCTATATCAAGCCATGGGATTTGAGCCGCCACAATTTGCTCACCTGCCGATGATACTTGGCACCGACCGCAGTAAATTGAGCAAGCGGCATGGGGCAGTGTCCACAATCGAATATCATGAGCAGGGCTATTTACCTGAGGCTATGGTGAACTTCCTAGCTTTGCTCGGCTGGTCTCTGGATGACAAAACCGAGATTTTATCCCGACAGGAGCTTATAGATAACTTTTCCCTGGAGCGGATTAGCCGAACGGCGGCTATTTTCAATCAGGATAAGCTCAAGTGGATGAACGGAGTATATATTCGTAGCTTAACCACTGATAAATTCTTTGAAGCTGTGCAACCCTACTTAGTGGATGATAGAGCCGCTGGGGAGGCATTAATCTCAAGTGAAGAATATGTGAGGAATATTCTACCGCTTGTCCAGGAGCGAGCCCGAACCCTGGCTGAGGTAGCTGAGCTGGCTCAATTTTTCT
>JBHIFE010000069.1:0-7343 GCA_046760985.1 Dehalococcoidales bacterium | reverse complement strand
CTTCACCAACTATCACTGGAACTTTATAGCCCTTCCCTTCAACCTCAACCCAGACCGTGCTGCCGTCTCGCTCTATAAACCTGCCATCAGCTACCCTTAGCTTAAATTTAGTATCAGCTTCAACACCAATTTCCCGAAAGACTGCATTAGGAATGAGGGTGAAGGTTGCTCCGGTGTCCACTAAAAGTTCAAGCTCTGCATACTTGGAAGGATCAGACGCATTTGCTACTTTAACCCTCGTCTTAAGAAAACCCACTTTATTTACTCCCACTCAATGGTTGATGGGGGTTTGGAGGTTATATCATAGACGACTCGGTTAACTTCGGGCACTTCGTTGACAATGCGATTGGAAATCCGAGCCAGAACATCGTAGGGGAGGCGTGACCAGTCAGCGGTCATGGCATCCTCGCTGGTTACGGCACGGTTGGCAACCAGATAGCCGTAGGTCCTATAGTCGCCCATCACACCGACACTTTTGACATCGGTAAGGATAGCAAAACTCTGCCACAACTGGCGGTAAAGATTCGCCTTTTTAATCTCGTTCATCACAATATAGTCGGCACTACGCAGTATCTCCAGCTTCTCCTTGGTTACCTCACCGATAATGCGAATAGCCAATCCAGGACCGGGGAAGGGCTGTCGCCATACCATCTCTTCGGGGAGACCCAGCTCCAGCCCTACCTGACGCACCTCGTCCTTGAATAGATAGCGTAGTGGCTCAAGCAGGTTAAGTGTCATTTTCGCCGGCAGCCCACCGACATTATGGTGGGTTTTTATCTTCGCCGAGGCAGTGCTTACCGATGAAGTGCTCTCAATGACATCAGGGTAAAGCGTCCCTTGCGCCAGAAAATCAACCTTACCTACTTTTTTGGCTTCCTTCTCAAATACCTTGATAAATTCCTCGCCGATAACCTTGCGCTTTATCTCCGGGTCTATTACCCCCTTTAAGCGACGCAGAAATCTTTCACTGGCATCAACATAGACAATATTCATGCCCAGGTTAAGTCGGAAGACATTGAAAGTTCTTTCTACTTCCTCGCGGCGCAGCAGTCCGTTATTAACATAGATACAGGTAAGCTGGTCGCCAATAGCCCGGTGGATGAGGGTGGCGACTACCGCTGAATCAACTCCTCCAGAGAGAGCACAAACAACCTTACCTTTACCTACCTGCTTTTTTATTCTAGCTATACTCTCATTTATGAAGTTACCCATTGTCCAGTTCCCCTTGCAGCCGCATACCCGATAGACAAAGTTTCTGAGTAGGGTTTTCCCCTCAGGGGTATGGACTACTTCCGGATGGAACTGGAGACCGAATGTTCCTTTCCCGTTGCCCATGATAGCAACAGGTGAGTTTTCGGTGTAGGCTAGGGCAGCAAAACCCGGTGGCATTTCCTCAATCCTATCAGCATGGCTCATCCACACTGGGGTGGAAGCCGGTAAATTGGCAAACAAAGGCGAGTCTGAATCACTCACGTGCAGAATAGCGTGACCATACTCGCGTTTTGCTCCCGGTGCCACCCGTCCCCCTAACTGTTGAGTGATAACTTGCATTCCGTAGCAGATGCCCAATATGGGCAAGTGGCTTTCATAAACATAAGCCGGGGCGAGGGGTGCACCAGGGTCGTAAACGCTAGCCGGACCTCCGGAGAGAACAAATCCCTTAGGATTGAGGGGGGCTATCTTTTCCCAAGGGGCATCATGGGGTAGCAGTTCACAATAGACCTGGCATTCACGCACTCGGCGAGCAATCAGCATACTGTATTGGGAGCCGAAATCAATGACGATTATCGCTTCACGTTCAGCTCCAGATACCGCCTCCTTCGGTGCCGTCGGCTGTTCACCAGCTATCTCCTTAGCGATTTCCAGGTAGGTGGAGACTTCAATATCGCCGGTGGTAGCTACCCGGTGACTTTCTTTTGCAGTTTGTTTTGAACTGTCTTTAATCTTATTCATTTATCAAAGATTATCATTATGATATACTACCGTCAAGAGAAAATCTACTTACAGCAAAGCAATGTCAAGTCCTCTAAAAGTTCGGCAACAATATGAATTTTTAAGTAATAGCCCGGCAACCACTTTAAATCTTGCCAAGCGGGTGGGTGAGAGACTAAAAGCGGGGAGCATCATTGCATTAATCGGGGAACTGGGTTGTGGCAAGACGCTGTTCACTAGGGGCATTTGTGTCGGGCTGGGTATACCTGAAAGGCAGGTTAACAGCCCAACGTTTATCTTCGTTAATGAGTATCGGGGAAGACTTCCTGTTTTCCACATAGATTTATATCGGCTCAGTACCCTGACGGAAGAATTTGAAATCGGGATTTTGGATTATCTAGCCAAAGCCGACTCCGGGGTGATAGTGGTGGAATGGGCAGAAAAGATCCTGTCCCTTCTGCCCAATGACTACTTGCAGGTGCAATTTCAGGTGCTCTCTCCACGCCGGCGCCAGCTTGCGCTAGTTGGTTTCGGGAAAAGATTTGACAGTTTGCTTAAGGAGCTTGGCGACCAGTGAAAGTACTGGGTATAGATACATCAGGTTATGCCAACGCTATCGGTATAGTTGATGATGACCGAATTTTGGCTGATTTTACTTTTGAGGCAAGAGCCGACTCTCTGGAGAAAATTGTCTCCAATATTGATTTTGCATTAGAAAAGGCTAACCTTAGCTTAAAGGATATTCAAGGATTCGGAGTTGGACTGGGACCGGGCTCCTGGACGGGAATAAGAGTAGGGGTAACAGTGGGTAAAATCCTCGCCTATAGCACCAACAAACCTGTTTCTGGAGTACCTACCTTAGAAGTGCTTGCCTATGCTGCTAGAAATGTTCCGGCGCTAATCTGTCCCATTATCAATGCTGGTACCAGAGCCACGGTATATGCCGCCTTCTATCGTATAAAGAATGGTACTGTCAACCGGGTAGGTGAATATTATGTTGGTGACTTACAAAGGTTATCCGAGATGATCAAAGAGCCTGTAGTCTTTATTGGCTCTGAGGCACAATCCTATAGGCAGTTAATCAGTCAGGCACTCAACTCATCGGACATTAATCTTGAAGCGATAGAGGATGTTCCCAAAGGCTCTATAGTGGCTTTACTGGCAGCAGCTCGGCTTAAACGTGAAGAGAGTGATGATGTTCTTTCTTTGGAGCCATTATATTTGAAGGAATCGACTGCCCGGGCTTTCATGGGCAGATATTCTAGAAGCGCTCAAGCTAAAGGTTAGGATTGATAGCCGTGTTAGTTTTGGGGATTGAAACTTCCTGTGACGAAACTTCTGCCGCTTTGGTTGCTGATGGTAGAGTGGTGTTATCCAATATAATTGCGACCCAACTAGATTTACTCAAAAAGTATGGTGGCGTCGTCCCGGAAATTGCTGCTAGAAGGCATACCGAGCTTATCGGGTATGTCATTAAGGAAGCGGTTGATTCGGCGGGCAAAGCTCTAGCCGATGTGGAAGCTGTCGCTGTTACTTCAAAACAGGGATTAATTGGTTGTCTCTTGGTTGGGGTAGCCGCAGCCAAGTCGCTCAGTTATTCCTTGCAAGTCCCGCTGATTGGTGTGCATCACATTGAAGGGCACATTTTGGCTAACCTTCTTAGCAATCCCCAGATACCTATGCCCCACGTTTGTTTGACCGTCTCTGGTGGTCATACCATGCTGGTTTATGTTCAGAATTATTGCCGATATGAGCTGCTTGGGAGTACTCTGGATGATGCCGCCGGTGAGGCTTTTGATAAAATTGCTAAGTTCCTTGGTCTTGGCTTCCCTGGAGGTCCAGTTATTGATAATCTTTCAACCCGAGGCAATAGAAGAGCCTTTAATTTTCCACGACCACTGCTGAGAGCTAATACACTGGATTTCAGCTTTAGCGGGTTGAAAACGTCTGTCATTAATGCTTTTAAGAACAAGATTATGAGCAATGAGGCGTTGCCTCTTGAAGATATTGCGGCTAGTTTTCAGGAGGCGATTGTGGATGTTTTGGTTACTAAGACTGTACACGCCGCATCACAGCAGAAAGTATCTGCGATTAGTGTTACTGGTGGTGTCTCCGCCAATAGGCGGCTAAGGGAGGTTTTCTCGGATACTTGTCAGCAGGCAGGGATTGGGGTTTTCTTTCCTGAGCTCTCTCTGTGTACCGATAATGCGGCGATGATAGCCGCTACCGGGTATGCTAGACTTAAACTGGGCGAGACGGCTGACCTAGGTCTCGATGTTGTGCCTTATGCTCCCCTTGAGGTGTGAGGTGGCAGTTAAGATAGAGGTAGTCAATCCGAATAAACCTTCTTTACAGATACTCAGACGAGCAGCGCGCCTAATAATAAAAGGCAAGGTAATAGTGTGTCCAACTGATACTGGCTATGCTCTTACCGCTAACGCTCTTGATCTAAAGGCTGTAGCCCAGGTCTTTAATCTAAAGGGGCGCTCCTATTCTAACCCGATACACGTAGCTGTGGATTCGGTAGAGGTGGCTAGAAAATATGCTCATTTCAACAGGGCTGCTGAATATCTTGCCGGTAATTTTCTTCCCGGCGCTTTGACACTAGTCTTGCCCAAAAAGGAAATAATACCTTCCTTGCTTGTTGCCGGGCGAGATACTGTTGGTATTAGAATTCCTGACAACAGGGTGATATTGGATTTGGCGACGATGACAGGTCTGCCACTGACCGCTACCAGTGCCAATATCAGTGGCAGACCAACTCCTTACTCTGCCCAAGAAGTTGTAGACCAATTAGGGGAGGCTATCAAGAATGTAGCACTCATTCTGGACCAAGGTATCTTACCTATGCGTGAGCTCTCTACCATTATTGATTTATCGGTTAGTCCGCCTCAGCTTCTCCGGCAGGGGCGGGTAAGCTGGCTTGAGCTTCGGCAAATCTTACAATCTCTTAAGGAGGATTAGATAGTGCGTATTGCCATTGGCTGTGACCATAGAGGATTGAGTCTTAAGCAACTTATCATAAAGCTGCTTACCGAAATAAAGTGTAGCTATGAGGACTTTGGCACCTACACTGCTGACTCAGTAGACTATCCTGATATTGCCGAAAGGGTAGCCGAGGCAGTAGCTAAGGGTGACTTTGAATATGGTATTTTGATATGCGACACCGGCATTGGTATGAGCATTGCTGCTAATAAGGTCAAAGGAATAAGAGCAGCCCTGTGTCATGATGTCTTTAGTGCTCACCGAGCCCGTCAGCACAATGATGCCAATATCCTTTGTCTGGCGGCAGGGAGAGAACGGGAAGAAGTGCCTGAAATAATTAGGACTTTCCTCACCACTGAGTTTGAAGGTGGCAGACATTTGCGGCGACTGGATAAGGTAAGAGCTATGGAAGGCTAATAGTGGGTTAGTTTGACAATGAAGCGGGGACTGTGCTATCTTGGGTAGCGTTATAGCTGGTTCCGGTTTCCAGGTCGTCCAGAGCGGGACGTTTCTTTTTTAGTTCTAACTTGGGAGTAATGTGTGAAAAGTGATGTAATTAAAAAGGGTATAGAGCGGGCGCCACACCGGTCTTTGTTATATGCCTTAGGTTGCACGCGGGCGGAAATGGATAAGCCCTTCATCGGTATTATCAATAGCTTTAGTGAGATTATTCCCGGGCACATGCATCTGCGAAGTATTGGCGAAGCAGTCAAGGCTGGGGTGCGTGAAGGGGGAGGTGTTCCCTTTGAAGTTAATACCATTGCGGTGTGCGATGGTATTGCTATGAATCATCTCGGGATGAAATATAGCTTGCCCAGTCGAGAACTAACCGCTGACTCAGTGGAGATAGTAGCTGAAGCTCATGCCTTTGATGCTTTGGTCTTTATTCCCAATTGCGACAAAGTAGTTCCCGGGATGCTTATGGCAGCGGCAAGGCTGAACCTGCCCTCTATCTTTGTCAGTGGTGGTCCTATGTTAGCCGGGCAGTTGGGTAGAGGTGGTAAAAAACTTGACATCAGCTCTGCCTTTGAGGCAGTGGGTAAGGTAACCAGTGGTAAGATGAGTCAGGAAGAACTGCTACTAATAGAGCAGCTAGCCTGCCCCGGCTGCGGTAGCTGTTCTGGAATGTTTACCGCTAATACTATGAATTGCTTGACCGAAGCCCTAGGCATGGGGTTGCCCGGTAATGGTACCATTCTGGCGGTTGATTCAAGACGGCAGCGTTTAGCCAGGGAAGCCGGACGACAGATTATGAGGCTTTTAGCTAATGATGCTCGCCCCCGTGATATTGTGAATAACGATTCTATCTATAATGCCTTTGTTGTTGATATGGCATTAGGCGGCAGTACCAATTCAGTTTTGCATCTTATGGCTATAGCTCATGAAGCAGGGGTAGATTTCTCCCTAGCCACGATAAATGAGATAAGCCAGCGTACCCCCTATCTGTGTAGCCTAAGACCGGCGGGTCAATATCATATAGAGGATTTGGACCGTGCTGGCGGTATAGCTGCGGTGATGAAGGAACTACAGGGATTGTTAAAGCTAAATTCAAGAACAGTCACTGGAAAAACGGTAGGTGAAAATATTGCCGATAGCCATATCCTGGACAAAGAAGTTATTCGCCCTATTGCCAATGCTCATTCGGCTACTGGGGGGCTTGCCCTGCTTTTCGGTAATCTAGCCCCTGATGGTGCCATCGTAAAGAGAGCAGCAGTAGCTCCTGAGATGATGACTCATCAGGGACCAGCTAGGATTTTTGACTCCGAAGAGGCAGTTACCGAGGCAATTATTGGGAATAATATAAACCCGGGCGATGTGCTAGTTGTTCGCTATGAAGGGCCTAAGGGCGGACCGGGTATGAGAGAAATGCTTACTCCCACTTCTATCTTAAGTGGTAGTGGGAAAGATAAAGAGGTAGCTCTTATTACTGATGGGCGTTTTTCTGGAGCCAGTCGGGGTGCTGCCATTGGGCATGTCTCCCCAGAGGCAGCTAGCCGGGGACCTATCGCTGCCTTAAGAGACGGAGATACAATTAATATTGATATTCCTAATTATAAGCTTGAGGTACAGCTTACTGATGAGGAGATAGCGAGTCGTCTGGCGCAGCTGCCTGAGTTTGAACCTAAGATAAAAACGGGCTATCTCAGATACTATGCCGAGAAGGTGTGTTCGGCCAACACCGGGGCAGTGTTTAGCCGATAAAGGAGGCTGTTATGAAAATGACCGGTGCCCAGATTTTGTGTGAAGGACTGCTGAGAGAAGGGGTTGAAGTTATTTTCGGCATTCCCGGTGGTGCTACTTTACCATTATATGATATCTTACCCCAGTATCCCCAGCTTCGTCATATTCTAGTGCGCCATGAGCAGGGTGCGGCTCATGCCGCTGATGGCTACGCCCGGGCTACGGGAAAGGTGGGGGTATGCCTA
>JBHIFE010000068.1:0-7436 GCA_046760985.1 Dehalococcoidales bacterium | reverse complement strand
ATATCATCGCCGGAAAGGAACTTTTTCTCGTCCCGCATCTTTTTCAGAGTCTGAATTAATTGAATGGAGTCAATGTCAAAGACGCCCTTAGCCGTGGGATGGTTACCAAACTTCTGATGGTCACCGGAAAGGCAAAGGATATTGCCAATACCCAGAGCCACTGCACCCAGTACATCGCTTTGAATCGCCAGTCTGTTCCGGTCGCGAACCACTATTTGCATTACCGGGTCAACGCCCTGTTGCTTCAACAGTATACAGCCAGCCAGACTGGACAGACGCACAATAGCCGTCTGATTATCGGTTACATTGATGGCATCACAGCAGTGACGAAGCAGCTCACCTTTCCTCAGTATCACCTCAGCACCAGCACCCTTGGGGGGACCGGCTTCAACGGTAACAGCAAATTTTCCGCTGTGTAAAACCTTCTCCAAATTTGTTCCTGCTTTCATTACACCTCCTATGAGATGCTAGTACATTCAGCCTCTATATCAATCTTCCGGGGTCCCCCGGAAACGCTGACGCTCCAGTCTTTGACCGGCTCAATTTCCTCCAGTTCATCCAGCCGACCCATCTCAGCCAGGCGGTCGTAAATCAACTGCCAGGCACAAGGGATATCCGGCGATATTTCACACTTGCCCTCCACTGAGCCGCCACACGGTCCATTCAGCAAGCTCTTGGCACACCTGACCAGAGGGCATATGCTTGCCGTCCGCCCCAGAACACAACCACCACACTGTAAACAGACTTCAATAAAATGACCGGGACTCTCCTCCATACCCAAGAATAAGGTGTTCAATGCCGGATAAACCGGCTTGGGCTCTTTGAGATGGAGGCTAATCATTTGCACACCAACGGCACAAGTCATTGCCAGAATACAATCAGCTGTCCCAATATCCTTAGCATTTTCCCACAGAGCATACTTGGTCAGTTCATCACAAGCCGTAGGAATTATCATCCAGCCAGTAACTTTCTTGCCACTTGCCTCAAGCTTATCCTTCATATCCAGAATCTCGGATTTCCCACCGGTATGACACAGGGTGGCACAGGTGCCACAGCCGATAAGATATACACTCTGGCATTTTTCAAGGTATTTTGTTACCTCTTCTAATGGTTTTTGTGCCGTAATTGTTTTCATAGTTACACCTCCTTAGTTTGAGGTTGTTTACTAACCTCACCCCCTGTGTCCCCCTCTCCTTGACAAGGAGAGGGGGGAGATTTTAGAAGAGGGGCTTTTACCCGTATTCGCCTCTCTTGGACTCTCCTTTAGTATCTCTCTCCTTAAAAGGAGAGGAAGCTGGGGGGATAGGTTTCTAAACAATCTCTTAATTTCTGGCGATTCGGCTCTCATAGGCATCTCTAAAATACTGCAAACTATCCATTACCCCATTTGGTGCCGCTTGCCCCAAGCCACAGAGAGAGGAAAGCATCATAACGTTGGATAAGTCCTCCAAATCTTTAATGTCTCTCTTCAACCCCTCACCTCGGCAGAACCTCTCCAGTATTTCCAGCATTACTTCAGTTCCCTGCCGACAAGGAGTACACTTGCCACAAGACTCTTCAGTCAAAAATTCCATAGTTCTATAGACAATATCAATTACATCCCGGCTTTCATCACATACCATAACCGCTCCAGCGCCGAGGATGGTTTCAAAGGCAAGAGGAGTGTCTAACATCTGGCAAGGAATAATTCTTCCAGTGGCGCCACCTATTTGAATCAGCTTAATGTTCCTAGCTAGGGCTAACTCCTCAACTAATTCTCTCAGATGACTCCCCATGACTAATTCATATACGCCAGGTTTTGCCACATCGCCACTCACTGAAAAGACCTTGGTGCCCTTACTCTGCTCTGTTCCCATTTGACTGAACCATTTAGCTCCATTAAGGATAATTTGCGGCACATTCATTAAGGTTTCTACGTTGTTAATTATGGTTGGTTTTCCCCACAAACCGACTGTTGTCGGGAAGGGCGGTCGGTAACGAGACTCACCTCGCTTACCCTCAATGGAATCCATCAGGGCAGACTCCTCGCCACAGATATAGGCTCCAGCACCCTCTCGAACCTCAATATCAAAGTTACCCAAAAACTGTTTGGTTTGATTGACAGCTTCTTTCAGTAAATCAAAGAGGTGATGGTATTCGGCGCGCAGATAGATATAGCCCCGATTTGCTCCGATGGCGTAGCCGGCGATAGCCATAGCTTCAACAAGAGTGAATGGGTCTCCTTCCAAAATATATCTATCCTTAAATGTGCCTACCTCGCCTTCATCAGCATTGCAGATAACGTATTTCTCATCTCCCGGCGCTTTTCTTGCCCCCTCCCACTTTAAGCCACAGGGGAATCCAGCCCCTCCCCGACCACGCAGTCCTGAGGCTTTTATTTCATTGATTACTTCTCCCGGGGTCATCTGGTGCCGGGCTTTTTCCCACGCCTTAAAACCATCTCTATCCAGATAGGTACTAATGCGCCTGGGGTTGATAACTCCACAGTTTTTTAAGACAACCTGCTTCTGCGGCACTTAACCGCCTCCTGATTACGACTTTATTTATAGGTCTTCAAGATTTGGGCTATTTTGCCCGGGGTCAAATCAACATGAACTTCATTATTAATCATCATTGCCGGTGCCCTATCGCAGGCACCAATGCAGTTAGTTAGCTGGAAGGAGAATCTTCCATCGGGAGTAGTCTCACCGGGTTTAATCCCGATTTCCTTTGCCACAGTTTCAATGATGGTCTGACAATGCTTGAGATAGCAGGGTAAGCTTTGGCAAATTCTAATTACATTCCTACCCAGCGGCTGGGTGGAGAGAAAGGAGTAAAAGCTAGCTACCCCATAGACATCATTTATCGGTATATTAAGAGACCCAGCCAGTTCCGCCATAACCTCTTCAGGCACATAACCAAATTTGTTTTGCGCCTCTTTCAACAGTACTAGCAGGTCTTCTTCTTGGTGCCGGGTAGAAATTCCCATCTGACTCATTTTACTCCTTGCTGTTAGCCACCAGGACTAATCCTTGATGAATAACGCCTTCTCTGCCCTCTCTTCCCCAACCTTTCTTGGCTTGCGCAACGCTCCTGATGGACATAAAGCAATACAGTCGTCACAATCTCGGCAAGCCTCCTTATCTACCCACTCGTCGCAACCATAGATAACTTTGCTGTCAAAGTTTCGATAAGCTATGCTGAACATTCTCTCCCCTTTTAAGTTCTTACAAGCGACTACGCATCGACGACACAAGATGCATTTTGACATATCACGGATAATATAGGGGTTTTCATCCTCTATGGGATAATAGTGCTTTCTGGCTCTAAAACGAGGTAGTCCTATTTCCAGGTCGGCGGCAATATTACGCAGCTCACATATGTTAGCCTTGTCACAAATCAAACAGGAATCGGGATGACTAGCCAGCATAAGCTCCACCAGAATCCGGCGTGTCTCTAAAACCTTCGGGGAATGGGTATATACCACCATACCTTCAGTGATTGGAGTATGGCAGGAGCCAACCAGAGTCCTGGAACCTTCCACCTCAACCACGCAAAGACGGCAAGCCCCGATAGGGGGTAAATCTTCCAGATAACACAAAGTGGGAATATCTATGCCGTTTTCTTTGGCGATTTCTAGGATGGTCATTCCCTGGCGACCGCTCAGCCGGGAGCCATTGATGGTTAGGGTTATCTTATTCTTCATTCCTATAATAAGCCCATATGTATATTACCACAAACCTGCTTTACTCGGTAAGTAACTACTGACCGTTGTCGTTTTTGTCTCTACTATGCTAAACTACAGAGACAAAACAAAGGATTCCCTATGAAAATACTGGTAACTAATGATGACGGCATATTTGCCGAAGGTTTATGGACATTGGTCAAGGAGCTGAGGAATATTGCCCAGGTAACAGTGGTAGCTCCGGATAGAGAGCAGAGTGCAGTGGGTACTGCAGTTAGCTTACGCCAGGCACTCAGAATACGGAAGATAAAACCGGTAGTGCCAGAAGTAGAAACCTACGCAGTAGAGGGCACTCCAGCCGATAGTGTTATCTTAGCTTTAGGAAATTTAGTTAAAGGCAAGGTGGACCTAGTCGTCTCCGGTATTAATCAAGGTTTTAATCTGGGTGATGACGCCCACATATCCGGAACAGTGGGTGCCGCCCTACAGGGTTACTTACACGGCTTCCCTGCTCTTGCCATTTCAACCGCCCGGGAGAACAGTCACCATCTAGATGTGGCGGCTAAATTAGCCAGCCTGCTAGCGGAAAAAATCGCCGCAAATTCCCTGCCGTCTAACATTCTGCTCAACATAAACCTACCTAATTTACCATTAGCCAAAATCGGTGGGGCTCAAATTACCCGACTAGCCAGCGAGAGCCACATTAACACCGTTGAGGAAGAAGACGATGGTAGGGAGAAACGTTACCGGCTAGTACGTCAAAGGTTAAAAAAGGCTAGAGATAGAAAAACAGATATCGGGGCAATAGAACAGGGTAATATCTCCATCACCCCTTTATATACCCATCTGCACAACAAGCCTTCATCCCCTAGCCTGGATAACCTGTGTGCCGACCTTCTTCAAGAGCTACAAAAGGGCTAATCGGTGGGTTTTAATGGCGCATTACACTGGTATAGATATAATAGAAATAGCCCGTATTAAGAAGGCTATAGCCCGCTGGGGAAGAGCTTTTCTCCGCCGGGTATATACTGAGTCGGAGCTCAAGTTATACCGCAAAAGTCCGTCATCACTAGCTGCCCGCTTTGCCTGTAAGGAAGCGGTAATGAAACTACTTGGTACAGGAAGAAAAGGGGTTAAGTGGCTGGAGATTGAGACCCTTTCTTATCCAAGCGGTAAGCCTTTAGTCAATCTTTACGGCAGGGCACAAAGTGAAGCCGATAAGCTAGGAGTGAAGGAGATTGCTGTCAGTCTCTCCCACTCTAAGGAATATGCCATCGCTTCTGTAGTCGCCATCTCTGAAACAAATCATTTATAGACTGCCGAAAGACAACCTCTATCCGAGGCTTTTGGAATTACCGCGTTAGTAGATAAATGAAAGAGCCAAGCCGAGAAACCACCTCAACAGAGTCTATTCCCTTCCGCTGGAAATATATCTTGCTGCCAGTTACTATTCTTCTCCTGTCTATAATCCTTACCGCTTATTTCTACCCGCTACTCCCCGGTGAAGTAGCCTATCACTTCAAAGACAGCTCCCCGGATAAATGGATGAGTCGCGGCGGACTTATTGCCTGGATGCTAACCCCACAATTTTTCCTTACCCTGCTGGCTGGGATTATCGTCTGGGGAACAATAAGACTGAGTGCCCATTTTCGGCAGGCAGGGAGCCGCTGGGTAGAAAGAATATTATCACTTATGGGCAACATGATTGCTTTACCCCAAATCATCCTCGGCTTTGCAATGCTTTATATTTTCAGCTACAATTCCTATCAGATACATCTTATGCCTTTGTGGGTATTCGCCTTGTTTGTCATGGGATTGGGGGCAATTATTCTAGGTATATTCTTTACTCTCGCCATCCGAGGAGCTTTGGAGGCAGCTCGAGGCGGTGCCCGATAAAAGTTTCAAGGAGCGATAATAATGGCTGAACCAGCACCAGGCAAAGTTAGTATGGAAAAGATTGTCTCCCTGTGTCAGCGGCGTGGTTATATTTTCCCGAGTAGCGAAATCTATGGTGGCTTGTCCAGTTGCTGGGATTACGGACCTCTGGGGGTGGAGCTAAAGCGAAATATAAAGGAAGCCTGGTGGCGCAATGTAGTTCAAGAGCGCGATGATATGGTGGGGGTGGATACCAGTATCCTGATGCACCCTCAGACCTGGGCAGCCAGTGGGCACCTTAAGCAGTTTGCCGACCCGCTAGTAGAGTGTAAGAAGTGCCACTTGAGATGGCGGGCTGATGAGTTAAAGGACAATAGTTGCCCCTCTTGCGGGGGTGAAGTAACTGAGCCGCACCTGTTCAATCTAATGTTCAAGACCTATATGGGACCTATTGAGGAAGAAGCCAATATAGTTTACCTGCGCCCGGAGACAGCCCAGGGCATGTTTGTTAACTTCCTGAATGTAGTCAATAGCACCAGAAAGAGGCTACCTTTTGGCATTGCCCAGATAGGTAAAGCCTTCCGCAACGAGATTACCACCGGTAACTTTATCTTCCGGAGTCGGGAATTTGAGCAAATGGAAATTGAGTACTTCGTCAAGCCAGGAACTGACGAGGAATGGTTTGATTACTGGCTTGAGGAGCGCCACAACTGGTATGTTAACTTGGGCATCAAAAAAGAGAATCTCCGCCTGCGTCAGCATACCAAGGGAGAACTGGCACACTACGCCCGAAAATGCTACGACATTGACTACCTTTTCCCGATGGGCTGGGCTGAATTAGAAGGTGTTGCCAATCGGGGTGACTTTGACCTGACGCAACACGCCAGTTACAGTGGCAAGAGTCTGAGCTACTTTGATGAAGAGACCAACCAGCATATTGTCCCTTATATTATTGAGCCCTCGGCGGGGGTAGACCGCTCGGCTCTGGCTTTTCTGTGTGATGCCTATGATGAAGAACCAGCCGAGGAAGAGACAAGGGTGCTACTCCACCTCCACCCGGCTCTAGCACCAGTCAAGGTAGCGGTACTGCCCCTGAGCCGACGGGAGAAACTGGTTCAGCTAGCCGAACAGATATATGCTGACCTGCGCCCGTGCTGGATGGTTCAGTATGATGATGCCCAGAGTATTGGTCGGCGCTACCGGCGCCAGGATGAGATTGGCACTCCCTTCTGTGTTACCATTGACTTCCAGTCGCTTGAAGATAATCAAGTTACCATCCGAGAGCGCGATACCATGAATCAGATACGGCTACCCATCGCTGAACTTAAGCGGACATTACAAGCCAAACTTGAAGGCGAACCACTATTCGTCCTCCCCCCCGGTGGCAAGATATGGAAGGAAGGGAAAAATGAGTAAATATACCGATCTTACGGAATGGTTGAGAGAACAGACTGAGGACAGTGTAGCGCTTACTTTTGCTGAAGTTGAAAAGATTATCGGTAAGCACCTGCCGCTTAGGGCGCGAAAGTATTTCAGATGGTGGGATAATACACGAGGCACTATGGCAGATTACGCTATATTTAACGCTGGCTTTAAGACAGTAATGGTAGATATGGAAAACGAAAAGGTAAAATTCCAGCGAATACAGGAAGTTTAAGAGGGGCGAAGCTAGTGCAAAACTAATGGAGGATATAAAATAGGTTTTCTTAATTTATTTGGTAAGAGAATGATTACAGTTTCTTCCATTACTATGCTTCCAAAAGGGAGAATAGCTACTGATAGCCCCGGTAAACTTTTATCCGAGGAGGCCATTAGCTCCGTAACTTGGAAGATGCTGGAATATAGCTATCCTTGGTACAAAGGTAAAATAGAATTTGGATATATCCCTCCTGACTTA
>JBHIFE010000067.1:0-7458 GCA_046760985.1 Dehalococcoidales bacterium | reverse complement strand
TCACGACCCCAGATGGAGAAAGGAAACGCTGCTACTAGAAGAAAGGTGTCAAGCAACCAAAATAGTACTCTCTGAAGCCCCTCATACCACGCCAAAACCCCCACTGCCACCAAGGCAACTTGAAGAGCGCGGTTTTCCCGGAGAGATCTATGATGCTCTGGTACTGGGCACCAAGGATTATGTCCTCAAGAACGGTTTCAAGAAGGTGCTAGTTGGTCTTTCCGGTGGTATTGATTCCAGCCTGGTAGCTACCATCGCCGTTGATGCTTTGGGGAAATCAAATGTGACCGGGATAGCTATGCCGTCAAAATACTCGTCTCCCGGTAGTATAACAGATGCTAAATTACTGGCTCGAAATCTAGGTATCAAGCTTATGACCATATCTATTGATGAGGTCTTCCAGACTTACCTTGGGGTGCTGGTTGAAGCTTTTAAAGGGACTGAGCCCGATGTGACCGAGGAAAATATCCAGGCACGCATTAGAGGCAATATCCTTATGGCATTATCCAATAAGTTCGGTTGGCTGGTTCTTACTACCGGCAATAAGAGTGAGATGGCTACTGGCTATACCACATTATATGGGGATATGGCTGGCGGTTTTGCCGTGATAAAGGATGTACCCAAAACCATGGTCTATAAACTGGCTAGGTACCGAAACTCATTAGCCGGCTATGAACTGATTCCGGCTACTATCATAGATAAGGCGCCCTCGGCTGAGCTGAGACCGGGGCAAAAGGATACTGATACCCTGCCGCCGTACGAGCAACTCGACCCTATCTTGACCGCCTATATTGAAGAGGATAAAAGTGTCGAGCAGATTATTACCACGGGATTTGATGAAGAAATAGTCAAGCGAGCCGCCCGATTGGTAGACACCAGCGAGTATAAGCGCCGCCAAGCACCCCCGGGAATCAAGATAACGCCTAGAGCCTTTGGGCGAGACCGAAGGTTGCCCATCACCAATCGATTCAAAGGATGATAAAGACACAACTTATTCATAAGTGTTATAATGAGAGCGGTCTATATTTAAAGGAGTTCTCATGGTACAAGCTATCACCACCGAGACAGAAAGAAAGGTTATATCAATTCTCAAGGTGTTGAGTGAGTCCACTGAACCGCTAGGGTCAATCACCATCGCCCGCGAGCTGGAGCGCCACGGGGTTTTCTTAAGTGAAAGAGCAGTTAGGTATCACCTGAGAATAACTGATGAGCGAGGTTATACCCAGCCGCTGGGTCGTGATGGCAGAATGCTCACCACCCGAGGTCTTGAGGAACTCAAGATGGCACTGGCACCAGAACAGGTCGGCTTTATCTATGATAAGCTCGAGTGGTTAGCCTTCCACACTACTTTTGACCCCCAAAAAGGAACCGGACAACTTCCCATAAATACTTCGTTCATTGACAAGAACGACTTCGAAAAAGCGTTAGCCGCAATGAGTGACGCCTTCAAAGCCAGATTGTGTGTCAGCGAGCTTGTCGCTACGGCGTCTGAAGGAGAAAAACTTGGTTCGGTAGTTGTCCCCAGGGGCAAAATCGGCTTGGCTACAGTCTGTAGCGTAGTCATAAATGGAGTGTTGCTAAAGGCAGGTATCCCCATTCAATCTAAATTTGGCGGGGTGCTCGAAGTTAGAGAGTCAAAACCGAAGCGTTTTATAGCCATAATTAACTATGCCGGTACCTCACTGGATCCCTCGGAACAATACATCCGTGCCAAGATGACTAGCGTCAGCGAAGCGGCTAAGACTGGCAATGGTAAGATACTGGCTAACTTCCGTGAAATGCCAGCTCCATCCCGTTCAATTGCCCAGGGAGTAATCACCTCACTCAAAGAGGTTGGCATCGGTGGAGTTTATGCCTTGGGCAATACCAGCGAGCCAATCTGCCAAATTCCAATAGGACTGAATAGAGTTGGGATGGTGCTACTTGGCGGACTAAACCCGGTGGCAGCCGCTGTTGAGACTGGTATTGAAGTGGATAACATAGCCGAAAGTGGCATGATTAACTTTGAGCAATTAATCAGTTTTTGGCAACTATTGAGCGAGCTTTAATTAGAATTTTGATTGAACCCCCCGATAAGGGGAATGAACAGATAACAGAGACTTCCCCTCTCTTGAATCCCCCCTAAATTGACAGTTCTTCCCTTGGTGTTATACTGTAGGGAATAGCAACGGAACTAATAGTATGAGTTATTTTAGCGACCTAGATAGGCTATGGGGAGAGGGAAGCTCCACGCCCCCCAAAAAAGGCAGATTCAGCCCTATCCGATGGTGGCTCATTATCATTGGCACACTGGTCTTTCTATTTGTTATTACCGCCATAGGCAAAGGCATTTATACCGAGTGGCTCTGGTTCGATAGCCTGGGCTTCAGTAGCATCTATACTACCATCCTCACCACAAAATTATGGCTTTTCGCTGTTGGTGCCTTTGTCTTTCTCGCCCTGTTAGTGTCCAATCTCTTCCTGGCACGGCGACTATCTCCAGTGAGAGGAGATAGCATTTTCATCGGACAAACACTGGTAGTAGTCCGCCGTGTGTTAGACATCGGTATTCTAGGGGCAGCTATTTTTCTCAGCCTTATCTTCGGGCTGGTTACCTCCGGGCAGTGGGAAACAGTGTTACGTTTCTCAAAGGCAACCAATTTCAATATCACTGAGCCCCTGCTGGGGAGAGATGTAGCCTTCTATATTTTCAACCTTCCTCTCTATCAGTTCACACAGGGGTGGCTGATATGGGCTACAGTTATCATCCTGATTTTTACGGCTGTTATTTATGGACTCAATCTCGGATTTCGCCGCGCCGCTTTTACCACCCTTATCAAGGGGCACCTCTCAGTGCTGGGGGCTGCCATCTTCGTTCTCATCGCCTGGAGCTACCGACTCAAAATCTTTGACCTTCTCTACTCTCGTCGTGGCATAATATTTGGCGCTGGCTATACTGATGTCCATGCCCAGTGGTTGGCATGGAAAATTCTCATTGTTATTGCTGTGATATCGGGCATGCTACTGTTGATTGGCATCCTCCGCCACTGGAGACATTCGCTAGTTATACCCGTAGGATTATGGGTTGTCTCCGCCATTATATTTGGTAGTATCTATCCAGCGATAGTGCAGAGATTTCAAGTAGAACCCAGCGAGCTAGCCAGAGAAAGACCCTATATTGAGCACAACATCCAATTCACCCGACTTGCCTTCGGGCTTGACCGCATAGAAGAAAAAGATATCCCGGTTGAACTAGCCCCTAGCGAACAGGATATTGCCCGCAACGGTGCCACCATGAATAACATCAGGTTATGGGATTACCGTCCTCTAAAGGATACCTATAACCAGATACAGTCGATAAGGTTATACTACGATTTTGCTGACATTGATGTTGACCGTTACCACCTTGACGGTAGCTATCGCCAGGTGCTGCTCGGAGCACGGGAACTCTCCACCGAGAAACTACCCTCTGAAGCTCAGACTTGGCTTAATCAGCGGCTGGTATATACCCACGGCTATGGTGTCGCTATGAGCCCAACCAACGAGGTCAGTGAGGAAGGCTTGCCCAGTCTCTGGCTCAAGGATGTGCCCCCCATAGGCATGGTTGAGATAGACCAACCCGGGATTTACTTTGGAGAGAAGACAGATAATTACGTTATTGTTAACTCCAGAGTTGAGGAGTTCGACTACCCCAAAGGAGATACTAATGTATACACCGAGTACACCAGCCAGAGCGGTATAAAGTTGAATTCATTCATCCGCAGGTTGGCTTTTGCTTGGCAACTCGGCGACATAAACATTCTTATTAGCGGGGAACTGACTCCAGAGAGCCAGCTTCTTTATCGCCGTAATATCCAGCAACGAATACAGCATATTGCTCCCTTCCTGAAGCTAGACAGTGACCCATATATTGTTATTGACAACGGCAAGCTGTTTTGGGTGCAGGATGCCTATACTGCTTCTGACCGGTATCCCTATTCCCAGCCAACCTCAGGAAAAATTAACTATATTCGCAACAGTGTTAAGGTGGTTATTAATGCCTACGATGGCTTGACTACCTTCTACCTCATCGACCCTGAAGATGCGCTAGTAAATACCTACGCCGCTATCTTTCCAGCTCTATTTACACCTATAGAGACAATGCCGGAATCGCTCCGAGCGCACTTGCGCTACCCGCAAGACCTTTTTCAGATACAGGTCTCAGTGTATCAAGCCTATCACATGCAAGACCCCAGAGTCTTTTACAATAAGGAGGACTTATGGACAACTCCGGTTGAGACCTACGCTGATGCCGAACGACCTGTAGAGCCTTACTACGTAATAATGAGACTGCCCGACGAAGAGCAAGAGGAATTCATCCTGATGCTTCCCTTCACCCCCACCCAGAAGGATAATATGATTACTTGGTTAGCGGCTCGCAGTGATGGTGACAAGTATGGCAAACTTATCGCCTATAATTTTCCCAAAGATAAGTTAGTTTACGGACCAAGACAGATTGAGGCACGAATAGACCAAGACCCCACCATCTCCAGTCAGCTCACCCTGTGGGGACAAAAGGGGTCTCAGGTTATCCGTGGCAATCTGTTGGTGATACCTATTGAGCAATCAATTCTTTATGTGGAGCCGGTTTATCTCAAAGCCGAGAGGGGACAACTGCCAGAACTGAAGAGGGTTATCGTCGCCAGTGGAGACCGTATTGCTATGGAGCCAAGCCTCGCTCAAAGCCTAGGCACCATTTATGCCGGCTTGCCCACTGAACAACCCGCAGTGACTGTTCCCACGCCCACTCCCGAGATGCCACTACCTGCCCAGCTAGCTGAATTGGCTCAGCTAGCCCAAGAGCATTACACTAAAGCGCAAGAGCATCTTAAGGCAGGTAATTGGACTGGCTGGGGAGAGGAGCTGAAGAAAATGGAGGAAGCCCTGAACCAGTTGGTAGAATTAACCACTCCCCAAGAATGAATCGGAGAGTATAAATAGCTTCAGCTTCAGCCAGATTTACTCATTGTTCCAAAAGAGATACAATCCTTTATAACTGCTTTCAATCTCCCTTAAATCTACTTGCAAAGTTGATGAATTAATGCTATAGTTTACCTAGAAGTTCTAGGTATAATGGCAAGCGAGGTGATTAAACAGTGCCAAAGCGTGATTTGCTTAAAGGTAGTTCTGATTCCTTACTTCTCTGCTTAATAGAGCAGCAGCCGATGTATGGCTATCAGATTATTAAGGAGCTTGAAAGAAGGAGCCAAGGCTATTTCAAATTCAAGGAAGGCACTCTTTATCCGGCTCTCCATCGTTTGGAAAAGGCAGGCTTAATCCTGGGTAAATGGCAAATGCTGTCTAATGGCCGACCAAGGCGGTATTATCATCTCACGGCTAAAGGTCGCTCTAAGGTGGCAGTGGAGAGAACTCAGTGGCAAGACTTCCTCAATGCCATGAATCTGATTATTCAACCAGCAAGTCCTTAAAAGGTGGGAGCAATGATAACGGCATTGAGTCATTACCTAGAAAATATCAGAGACAATCTAAGGCTTGGCTTCTCTGATGAAAGAGAAGTTATCAATGAGCTAGAGACACATATTGAAGATAGGCTCCAGGAACTGAAAGAAGCTGGACTTTCCGAAGAAGAGGCAGCTCAGACTTGCCTGGGACTGCTGGGCTCAGCCAAGCTGGTAGCCCGACAGATATATGAAGCTCATAGCCAGGGCACCTGGAGGCAAGCGATTTTGGCTTCAATGCCGCACCTTCTTTTTGGCATATTGTTTGCTCTTAATTGGTGGCAGCATATCAGCTGGCTATCAATAACGCTTATGCTAATCCTCGGTACGGCAATCTATGGTTGGTGGCATGGTAAACCAACCTGGGTTTTCCCCTGGCTGGGTTACTCCTTGCTGCCAGTGGTGGTGGCAGGTTTGTTCTTACTCTATTTACCTAAAGGGTGGTCGTGGTTGGCAATAGCCATCTATATCCCGCTGGCTTTGTGGTGGCTATACTCCGTAATAGTTCAAACCATAAGAAGAGATTGGCTGTTTGGTTCGGTAATGTTACTGCCAATACCAATCATAACTGGTTGGGTCTTAGCGGTGGCACCAGAAGGCGAACTTACTGAATACAGTAGACAGCGCATTTATGAGTTTGCCCCTTGGATCGGGCTGAGCTTTTTAGCTCTGGCATTAGCTATAGCTGCCTTCATTCGTTTACGACAGCGTTGGCTAAAGATAGCTGTATTAACCATATCAGGGCTCTTAATTCTGACCATGGTTGCTTATTATGCTAATGGTCAGCTCAGCTTGTCTGCCTTTCTGGTTCTAATTCTGGCAATGTGGGGGCTTTTCTTAATTCCAGCCCTACTAGAACAACGGATAAGAAGCAGCGGGCAAAGGTTTAAGAACACACTGGGCACTAGTGATTGACCGCCAGTATTAATGGCGATGTAGGAGGGGTTCTGACGCAAAAGGTAGCCATCGTCACTGATAGTATAGCTTGCCTCACCAGAGAATTGGTTGAACAATATCGGATTGAGATTATCCCTCTTAACTTTTACGCTGGAGGCAAGCTCTATAAGGATTGGGTAGATGTAACCCCAACTGAGGCGTATGAATTATTCTTAAAAGACCCGGAGTCTTTTAAGACGTCTTCCGCTTCGCCTGAGGATTGCCTTAATGCCTACCGCAACGCCAGTAAGCGAGCCAGGGACATCTTTTGTGTTACCGTCTCGCTTAAACTCAGCACTGTCTATAATGTAGCCAAGGGAGCTATAGAGCTAGCCAAATCTGAACTTCCGCAAACCTCCATAGAGGTGCTGGATTCCCAGACGGCTACTGCTGCCGAAGGTTTTATTGCTTTAGCCGCTGCCCGGGCAGCAGCAGAGGGGAAGGACCTGACTGAAGTAGTCAGCACCGCCAAAGAGGTGAGAGACAAGGTCAGCGTTATTGTCCTCCTAGACACAATGCGCCATGTTTACCGCTCCGGGCGCATACCCAAGGTGGCAGCCCAGGTGGGCTCGGTATTCAATATCAGACCAATTTTTACCGTTTCCGGAGCAGTGCATTTCACCGGAGCGGTGAGAAATAGAGAACATGGCATAAACCGCATCCTGCAAATGATGAGAGATAAAGCGGGGCAAAGTCCAGTACATGTTGCCGTGTTGCACGCCTATGCCCTAGATGAAGCAGAAAGACTAAAAGAACGGGTATCAGCTGAATTCAATTGTGCCGAGTTGTGGCTCAGCGAGTTTAGTCCGCTGATGGGCTATGCCTGCGGTACTGGAACCGTTGGTCTTGCCTTTTACCCCGAGGACTAACAGAGTGAAAGCTGATATGGAGTTTATTAAATGATAATCAACGTGATGATAGCAATAGCCATCGGTTATCTGCTGGGTTCTATTCCCTTTGCTTACATTGCTGGGCGCCTTAAAAAGGGGGTTGATATTCGGCAAGTAGGCGGCGGCAATGTAGGTGCCCTAAACACCATACGGGA
>JBHIFE010000066.1:0-7458 GCA_046760985.1 Dehalococcoidales bacterium | reverse complement strand
TATAATAAGGCTCGGTGCGGTAATAGTGAAATACCGGGTCGTCTATCAAATAGACCTTGGCAGCACCATAGGCAAATGACTCATGGCAAAGATTCTCCACATTGTCGCCAATGACCACCGTACACAGCTCAACACCCCGAGTTCTAGCCAAGTCAGCGCCTACGCTTAGCAATTCCCAGGAAACTCCAGCCGGCGTACCTTCGGTCTGCTCCACGACCACCCAGACACCTCTATACTCTTTAAGCCTAGCTAATAACGCTGCTTCTTCGGCACTCACCTCTTCCACTGCTGGTACTGCCGCCTTAGCTTGAGCCTCTATCTCGGCAAGAATCTTCTGTTCCTCCGGAGTATAGTAAATCTCAATGGCTTCGGCTGGGCAGACCTTGATACATCTGCGGCAGCCGGTGCACTTCTCTACAATTATGATTGGCTCGCCCTTATCATTCATTTCTATGGCGTCTTTAGGGCATTCACTCTGGCAACGGGCACCGCAGGCGATACACTTACCGGGAATGAGTCGGGCTACACCACGAGGTCTCTTTAGTTTTTTCTTCTCTTCCATCGGCTAACCTTTACTTATAGATTGAGAATGTCTTTTTCTATCAGCCTGTCTATTAACAAATGGGCAGCTTCTTCAGGCTTATTGGCTCCATCGCCCAATATCTCGCCTTTAGCTCTTTCCGGCGAAAAGATCTTACGCACCTGTGTCGGCGAACCCTTGAGTCCGATGGTTTCCTCACTTAGTTCCATCTCCTTGTTATCCCATAATGTCACCGTGGCATCTTCAGCCATCAGTCGCCTTGGTACTGTAGGATAGCGCGGCTGGTTAATCTCCCGCACCACGGCAATCATAGCCGGTAAGGGGGCTTCCACTATTTCATGCCGACCCTCCAGTTTACGCCTGACCCTTACCTTTCTAGCTTGGAGGTCCAAGTCCTCAATGCAGTCAACCAGAGTTAGCTGCGAGTATCCTAGACGGGTAGCAATGCCCGGTCCCACTTGAGCCGTGTCGCCATCAATTGTTTGCCGACCGCAAAGCACCACTGCTACTTCTTCCTTCTGATTAAGCCTCCTAATCGCCTCGGCTAGAACCTTACTGGTCGCCAGGGTATCGGCTCCGCCAAAAACACGGTCGCTCAAAAGTACAGTTTCATCCGCTCCGAGGGCTAAAGCCTTTCTCAGCGTAACTTCGGTATTGGGCGGACCCATTGAAATTACCGCTACCCGAAGTCCATATTTGTCCTTGAGCCTGAGGCTTTCCTCCAAGGCATGGGTATCAAACGGATTCATGATGAAAGGTACACCTTCTCTAATCAGGGTACCGGTAACCGGGTCAACTTTGACCTGAGTGGTATCTGGCACCTGTTTGACACATGTGACCACTAACATTTGTTGCACCTCCCGAAAGGCACAAATAATCACCCCCCAGCCAACCAATTCTTGCCACGAAAACTGCAACTAACTGCTTTGTCCAGCCGACATTCAATTTTATACTAGCATCTTTAGGTATGAAGCACAAGCCTATCTTGAACCAGACCGTTTGGTAACCTGTCCCCCTTCGTTTAACCAATTTCCTGAGCTAACCTCTTGCCCAACTCAAATGCATCCGATAGTGCAGTTGGGTGCTCTTTAATCTCCCCTCTCTTATCAACCCCACGGACAAGAAGCTCACCTACATAGTTGACACCAATAGCTTTGAAGAAGTATTTCACCGTTAATATCGACCCCTCAAACAATCTCTTGCCCTTAGTAGCCCCGACAGCAATAAATACACCCTTTCTCATTGAATCAGGAAGGGTGTGAAGAATATATCTTCTCGCCCAAGTTGCCTGGCAACGGTCAATAAGTGCCTTAAGTTGAGCGGTGAGCCCATAGAAAAACATCGGCGAGGCAACTATTATGCCATCAGCTTCAAGGAGTTTGGGATATATCTCATCCATGTCATCCCTTATGACACAATTACCATCCTTTAAGCAGCCATAATATTCGCGGCAGGGGGTTATCTTGAGTTTATCCACTACTATCTTCTCAACCTCCGCCCCCTGACTTCGTGCTCCATCTAAAGCCTCATCCAGCAATAAATCAGTATTGCCTTTTATCCTGGGGCTCCCCATAATCCCCAAAACTTTCAATCTTACCTCCAGAGAAGTATCGTTCTCAATAAGCAATCATACACTCCGTCCGCCATTGACCAGATTACCCCGGCTTTTCCTTCCGCTTGATGAGAAGCCAGTTATTTCTGTCAGTACGAATTAAGACGTAGTCACCGGATAGTTTCTCGCCTTTCAGGGTGAATTCCAGCCGTTCGGGCGCTTTCTCACCAAGCTCAAAGTTACCCTTATCCCAGATTTCCACCGTCCCCGCCCCGTATTCTCCTTCAGGAATCTCGCCAGCAAAATCTATATACTCTATCGGGTGATCCTCTACTTGGACTGCCAAGCGCCTCACGCCGGGTTCCACCGGCACACCTTTAGGTACTGCCCAACTTTTGAGCACGCCTTCCATCTCCAGACGGAAATCGTAATGAAGATGACTTGCCTGATGCCTATGGACAACAAAGCGGTTTCCCCCACCAACTCCCTTCCCACCCATTGGCTCAGGAGTTTTGCTGAAGTCCCGTTTCCGTCCGTATTTTCCCAGACCCATTTTACCCCCCACTTACTGAGTAGATACCAAGTTGGCGAGTGAAATTATAGTCTCGTCCAGTAGGCAAGTCAAGGCATATCACCCTTGACGCCAGTTGAGCTTAGAACTATTGTATATCATAGACAAGCCCACCAATGTGACCTAAGTCATAGAAGAAACTCCTTTAACAACCTATAATATAGGCAATTGGCAAAAGGGGGCTTTTACCATGTAAATTCATTAGTACCGAAAACTAACTAACCAATACCAAGAAACGGAGGAAAGAAAGGTGTATAAAAAAATTATGGTTCCATTAGACGGTTCGGAGCTGGCTGAGTGTGTGCTGCCCCATGTGGAAGCCATCGCTAAGGGATGCAAAGCAGGGGATGTCATATTTCTCCGCGTGGTTGAGCCCTTCTACCCACGTGGCGGTTCGGGTTATATTTACAACGAGGAAGACGTAAAGCGAATCGAATCAAAAAACAAAGCTGCTGCTGAAAAATATCTTGACCAGCTGGTAAGCCGGGGCAACTATGGTAGTGTAAATGTGCAATCGGAAATCATCACCGGAAAGGCTGTTGCCGACAGCATTGCTGATTATGCCACGAAGAATGAGGTAGACCTTATCGTTATCGCTACTCATGGACGCTCCGGGGTAAGCCGATGGGTCTGGGGAAGCGTGGCTGACCGCATTCTCCGCTCAGCTTGTGTACCGGTCCTAATGGTGCGAGCCCCAGGCTGTATACCTGGTATTTAGGACTTAATGCCCAGAGGAAAAAAGGAGGCAAGAAAAAGAGATGACTTACCAAGCCAAGGACTATAGTAACCTCATCGGAATGGAGGGTTTTAGCGAAACACTGCTCAAGAATCACTTCACTCTCTACCAGGGCTATGTAAACAATACCAATAAAATCCATGACCTGCTCAGTAGCAAGGCTAAAGATGCTACCAATCCCGAATATGCAGAATTAAAGCGTCGCTTCGGCTTTGAGTTTAACGGTATGCGCCTCCACGAGTACTACTTTGAGAACTTGGGAGGGAAAGCACCTCTGGACAAATCAGGTACTTTAGCCAAGAAGTTAGTTGATGCCTATGGTAGTTATGAGGTTTGGGAACAGGATTTCAAAGCCACCGGAGCAATGCGCGGCGTTGGCTGGGCGATACTCTATCAGGATAATGTTACCGGCTGGCTGTTTAACCAGTGGATTAATGAGCATCATGTTAGTCATCTTGCCGGTTGCCGCCCCATCCTGGTCATGGATGTCTGGGAACATGCCTTCATGATTGACTATGGTCTCAAGCGGGCTGACTACATAGGGTCGTTTTTCAAGAATACTAACTGGCAAGTGGTCGAAGCTCGCTTGAGTTAAGGTTGCTGGGGAGCGGAGCCTAAAGGTCATCATCTAAAAATATCAAAGGAGGGATAGCTATGGCAATGGAAAGGTGGAGACCAAGGTGGAGTATCAGACCTTGGCGACCATTTAGAGAACTGGAAGAACTAGAACGTCTCCTGGAAACGCCTTTTGCCGGCTGGCCTTTCCGGGTATGGCGTCGGCGACCAATCGAAGAAATCTCCTGGACACCAGCACTAGATATGT
This sequence comes from Dehalococcoidales bacterium, assembly GCA_046760985.1. GTDB lineage: Bacteria > Chloroflexota > Dehalococcoidia > Dehalococcoidales > RBG-16-60-22 > JBHIFE01. The sequence continues at coordinate 3,235 of JBHIFE010000066.1, read as the reverse complement.
ATGAAAAGGAAGACAGCTTTACTGTACGGATGGAGCTTCCCGGGGTGAAGCAAGAAGACGTGGACATCTCCATAACTGGGGACACTCTGACTGTCAGAGGCGAGTATAAGCCGCCAGCCGAGGTGAAGGAAGAAGAATACCAGTACTGTGAGATGTGCTACGGCAGTTTCTCCCGCTCGATTACCATGCCCGCAGCCGTTGACGCCGATAAAATTGAAGCCACCTTTGAGAATGGCATCTTGGAAATACACCTGCCTAAGGCTAAGGCAATAAAGCCGGCTAAGATTAAGATAAAAGGCAAAAAGACTGAGACCAAAGGTAAATAGCTTAATGTTTTTGACTGGTTTCTGCTCCGCTCCCCGATATAATCAGTTGTTCACCATCTCCTCAATCCCTTTATCTAAACAGCCTAAAGACAAAATTGATCAGAATGGTCAAAATCAAACTGATAACCAGAGAGGTTACCAGAGGAAAGAAGAAAAAGAAGCCGTCCTTCTGGAAGACTATGTCTCCAGGTAGCCTGCCTAGAAACGGAATCTTGTGCCAAAAGGCGAAAAACACCCCAAACAGAACGAGAAAGACCCCGACAAGAATAAGGAATTTCCCCACATTTTCAAAGCCAAACACAGCCTCGTCCCCGTATTCTAGACTTTTAAGTCGTGTGTATTATACCAGTTAACCAGTAGCTAGACCAATATAATTCTTCAGCAGTTGCTGGGTGTAACCAGAGGCAAACATAGGTGTATAATTTAGACGAGGCATCGGCTTATTCTGACCATAGCTAAGGATAGATGAACCAGGTAAAGTTAATCAGCAAAAAAGGCTCGACATTGCATGACTACCCGTACACTGTGCCCAGTCGGAAATGTCCCCATTTCTGGATCATCAACGTTACCCCACCTGGTCCAGCTCACTGTATTCACCGTTGCCTCTATTGCTATGCCCGTCAGGCTATTTATTCTGATTACTCAGCAGAAACTCTGGTCTACAGCAACCTGCCTGAGCTCGTGGAAAGAGACCTGAAAAGGATAAGTCTCTGCCCCCCGATTTCCATTTCAAACGTCTCTGACCCCTGTCAGCCCATCCCAGAGCTTAGGGCTGAGGTGAGCCGCCTTATTCAGCTTTTGATGAACTATGGAGTCAGTTTCGCCATCACCACCAAAGGAGACCCAGGCTTTCTCCTTGACCTGCCCGGCTTTGCCTCCTATCAGCCAAAATTTGTTGCTGTCACTATAGAAGGAACTGCCGATATCTTAGCCTTGCTTTCGCCGGCAGCACCTCCCTTCACCGAGCGACTTAAAGTGGTGCGTCGCCTCTCCGAGCTTGGCATTGATACCTTAATCCGGTTTGACCCTTTCTTCATTCACCTCTTCCAGGCTCTCTATGGCAGTTCCTGGTTTCAGCAAGTTGAGAAGCTAATACGCACCTTCGCCAGTACCGGAACAAAGCATATAGTGTGTAGCACCGGAAGATTGTCCAAGAAGCCTTACCCTTATGGTGCCGGAACTAGCCTCTGGCAACGGGTACTGGAAACAATCCAGAGACACTCAGCTGAAGCCGCCAGACGCTTTGAGCAAGAATACTGCTATGAGCGGGGAGGCACCAGCCAGGGATATTTGCTACGGAAAGAACTAAGGCTCAAGTTACACCAAAGGCTAAGAGCTCTAGTTGAAGAGAATGCTATGACCTATGCCACCTGCCAGGAACTCAGTGCTGAGGAATCTGATTCATTGGGATTGCCCCATTGCCAGCGTTTCCTGTTACCGTTTGCCCGAAAACAGGAAGACGGTCATTTCAAAGTTATTGAGGAGTGCACCGCAAACTGTCATGTCTCCTGCCGTCACCTGCTCTACCCCCCTTGCCAGCAGCCAAATCTTGTATCACCCCGACCTTTCAAGTTAAGTTACCTTAAAGGGTGGTAAACCTCGGAGAAAATTGATAGAATGTAGTGTAATTTGCCAGAGGTTGGTACAAAAAGAGGTGAATGACTATGAGTGACACGTTTATTATAATCCTAATGGTGGTAATATTTATCCTGGTACTACTTGTCCTCCCCCAATTCCTAGTAATGCGAGCGGTCCCCAAAGTAATACGGATTTTCCGGCGGCATAATGCCGTGGGGATTAAAAATGCCAAGACACTAGATGAGCTGGGACTTAAGCCCCAAACCATGTTTGACCGGATGTTTAGGCTGCGTGACTATAAACCTCGTGCTCTGCAACTCCTGATAGGCGCTACTATTGTTCAAATGACCGAAGATGGCAAGCTCTATCTTGATGAAGAAAACTTGGCAAATACTAGGTGGAGGATGTACTAAGTCACAAAAAGTGGCAGTCACAACAAATAACGCTGCTGCATTCCCAACCACAGAAGCTCAAAAGTTTACCAAATCTGAACTTGAAAGATGCTGTCAATACAAGCAATAAGGGCTGACGGTGAATTCTCCTGTCAGCCCTTACTCCTGACTTGACCTGCTATTACTTTCCTCTCTTGCCCCTGTCGTGAGGAACTAAAACATCAACACTGCCATTATCTGATAGCCCGTAAGAATCATAAACAGTCACCGTTATCGTATAGACACGCCCATCCTTATCTGCCCCGTCTCTTTCAGCTATCAGAGAGATAATGCCATCACTTGGCAGAGCTGTCTCGGGTACATCATATATCCCGTACTCATCGGCGACGGAGTAGTTGGCGCTCACGTTGTCTCCATTGGGGTCGGTAGCGTTTACTGTGATGGTCACGTCAACAGGTTTGTGATTCGGTGGCCAGAGCTCATCAGGGTCAGCTGTCACCGAGTTTACCACCGGTGGCTGGTTTGTCGTCACATAGTAGGTTACACTGCCGCTGTCAGGTGCTCGGTCGTGGTCCTCTGATGGGTCACCACCGGAGGAATAGTCTGCCTTCACATGGATATTTATCTGTGCAGCATTTATCAATTCCTCAAGCGATAGCGGTAACGTGAGCACAAATATGAACTCACTAAGGGCTTGAACTCTGCCATGAGTTGATGTTAGGTCTACATCACTTCCAGAATTGTTGTCGGAAACCGTGACGGCTAGGTTATTCAGATGTATGGTGCATGTGCTCTTTGCCCAATTGCCTCCACCAACCGGGATAAAGAAGTATATTTTGGGCCCTTCCACCTTTATGTACAGATTTTGAGAATCGTGGGTGACATACACGTCCGAGATATCAATAGCCCCTATTGCATCTGTGGTATTGTCACTGATTA
>JBHIFE010000065.1:0-7778 GCA_046760985.1 Dehalococcoidales bacterium | reverse complement strand
ACCTTTTGGTTACAACTCTCCTAAACGTACTGTCGGCGAATAATCTGTAACGCCTGCTAGCCCACGAGTAATCCTTTTTAAACTCTCCGATAGCGTTTTCTCCAAAATAAACACCTTGCGAGTCAAGAAAGGACTTGACCTCTACCAATAATAGCTCATTTTGCCTCGCATTTAATGCCACAAGGTCTATCTCTGGTCTGGGCATAGTAGACAAACCTATCGCTTTCTTATCGTCTTTTGATATGTTCACTTTTACAGAATGCCTAACCCAGTAACCTTCTTCCTCAAGATATAATTTCACAATGTCCTCGAAAGCATTCATTTCCTACACCTCCACCAAAGCCTTCTCAAAATCCTTTACTTTTGGTGGCTTTTTGCCTTTGCCCGGTTCAATAGTATGTCCTTCTGCTCTTAAACGTACAGCTTGGGCTTCAACACCTCCCGGGTATTTTATGTTAAGTTCCCCTCCGGATTTAAGTGTCCGCCAGTATGGGGTGATATTTTTCTCCCCTTCGGCAGCGGCTTCGTCGGCGGCGTGAGCCGCAATTGAAATAAAAATCCCAGTGGTTAGCGGACAGCCGATGGTAGCACCATGTTTCCGGGCGATACTCGCCCGAATTTGATCAGTGGTAATAAGTTTACCCTCAGGAACTTTTTTCATAATTTCGTCTACTTCCATTGGTGCTGGAATGCAAACCGTACCGGTTCCCCATCTTTTACTCAATTTATCAGTGATTTTTTCCACTCTGGGTAGGTCTTTACTATCGGCTAGTTTTTCTCGCCAGCTTTTGCGTGCTTTTGCCACGGCTTCCTCCCAATAGAATTATTACAGGCTAATACCCTGATTGCTTGCCGGTAAGGCGCTCAATATCAATCCTCATCACTGAAACAGAGCCCAGTTCTGATTTTGGAAAGCTGAACTCACCTTCAGAATACTGCTTCATAATTAACCTTAAGCCGTGAGTTTTCTCCTCATCACTTTCCAGAATATAGGCTTTTCCCACTCCAATAACACTCCTGTATTTGATTGTCCAATCGCAGGGTTCCTCAGTTTTCACCAGTTCCACATCAGTGTCTATTTCAAAACAAACCTTATTATTTTTCTTCCTTCTAAAGCACTGTGGAAGTAAAGGGCACTTCTTTCATAGCCAAAGCACACTGGAACTACATACGGTTCATCATTATCTACCAAGCCGATCCGGCAGGTATTTGCCTTTTTTATTATCCTCTCAATTTCTTCAATGTCGGTAATTTTCTTGTCTCTTTTCCGCATATCCCTATTTTATATCCTCGGGACTGGCAATCTTGCCGATTATAGTGCTGGCGGCAGCAACCGCCGGATTAGACAAATAGACCTCTGATTTGGGGCTGCCCATCCTGCCGACAAAATTACGGTTGGTGGTAGAAATGCACCGTTCACCATCAGCCAGCACCCCCATATGACCGCCGAGGCAGGGTCCACAGGTTGGGGTACTGACCACAGCGCCAGCTCTAATGAATATATCGATAAGTCCTTGAGTTAAAGCGTTAAGATATACCTGCTGGGAGCCAGGGATAATAATGCAGCGCACTCTTGAGTGTATTTTTCTTCCTTTCAATATTTGGGCAGCAATCCTTAAATCTTCAAGGCGACCGTTGGTGCAACTGCCGATTACTGCCTGGTTAATTTCTATATCTCCTACCCTGCTAATCGGTTTAACATTAGCCGGTGAATGAGGTAAGGCAACTTGAGGCTCAAGAGTGGAAATATCATATTCAATAATCTGTGAATATTCAACCTCATCATCCGGCTCATATACATTGTAGGGACGTTGTGCTTTGGACTTTATGTAAAGTTGTGTTTTATTATCTACTCTAAAGAGACCAGTTTTAGCTCCTGCTTCAATAGCCATATTAGCCATAGTAAATCGTCCATCCATAGATAACTCGTCTATCGCCTCACCGCTAAACTCCATTACCGAATATAAGGCGCCATCAACACCAATGTCACCGATAGTATAAAGGATTAAGTCCTTCCCCCCCACCCATTTCCCCAGGCTGCCATGGTAAATCAGTTTAATCGTGGATGGCACCTTCATCCAGATGTCACCGGTCGCCATAGCGGCAGCAATATCGGTTGATCCCATGCCGGTAGCAAAGGCACCTAAAGCACCATAAGTACAGGTATGCGAATCTGCCCCAATAACTACTTCTCCGGGGAGCACTAAGCCCTGCTCAGGTAAAAGGACATGCTCAATTCCCATCCGACCGGCTTCAAAATATAGTGTTCCATGCCCATAGCAGAACTCTCGCATCAGCTTAGCTTGCTCCGCGGAAGAGATATCCTTATTGGGTACAAAGTGGTCAGGCACCATCACCACCTTTTGGGGGTCAAAGACCTTATCCACACCGATGCGTTGGAATTCTCTGATGGCAATGGGAGCAGTGATATCATTAGCCATAATCAGGTCTACCCGCACATTGATAAATTCACCCGGGCTTACTTTCTCTTTATCAGTATGAGCAGCAAGTATTTTCTCAGCTAAAGTCAAAGCGTTCCCCTTCCCTGGAACGACTAGAGAATTAGGCTCAAGATAGGCTCTCACCGAATATGACGAGGGAGAAATAATACAACTAATACGATGGCTGTGGTAACTGCCGAGAGCAGATACAGTCCCGCCCCAACCGCCAGTCCGATACCAGCTACCGCCCATATAGTAGCGGCTGTGGTCAGTCCGGCGACGATACCTTCACCACCGCGTATAATAGCACCAGCCCCAAGAAAGCCAACTCCAGCCACCACTCCAGCGGCAACCCTAGCTGTCTCACCGGTAGCTCCAAAACCATATATAGAAGCTACAGTAAACAGGGCAGCACCGACACAGATAAGAATGTGCGTTCTTAGTCCAGCCGGCTTACCGGCTCTTTCCCGCTGATAGCCAATGATAGCGCCAAGGGCTGCTGCCAACAGAAGACGCAGAATCATCTCCACTTCAGTTCCCATTGTGGCACCTACCTGGTTCCTCTCTTGGCAGCTAGTAATCTATTAAGGGCATTCATATAAGCTTTAGCACTGGCGACGATAATATCGGTATCAGCTCCTCGTCCGGTATAGGTTATACCGTCGCTTTCTATCCTAATCAGCACCTCACCAATAGCATCAATACCTTCAGTGACTGATTTAACACTAAACTCAATGAGGCTATTGGGAACTCCCACCACCTTGTTAATTGCCTTATATACCGCATCCACAGGACCGGTGCCTAAAGCAGCGTCGGCTTGAGTCTGACCATCAGGAGTAATAAGCACCACCGAGGCAGTAGGAATGCCTCTATCTCCACAGGACACCTGAACGCGGTCGAGGTGATAGACCTCGGTTACGGTGCGCAACTCCTCAGCAACAAGGGATTCAATATCCTTATCGGTGACTTCCTTCTTTTTATCAGCTAGCTCTTTGAAGGCTAGAAAGACACGGTTAAAATCAGTATCACTTAAGCTGTAACCGAGCTCTGCCAGGCGTTCTTTAAAGGCATGCCGACCGCTAAGCTTACCCAGCACCAAGGTGCTGGCTGGTATGCCTACGGCTCTGGGGTCAATTATTTCGTAGGTTATTGGCATCTTGATGACACCATCCTGATGTATCCCTGACTCATGGCGAAAAGCATTAGCACCGACGATAGCCTTATTGGGTTGAACCAAAAAACCGGTTAACTCGCTTACCAGTCGGCTGGTCTTGTAAATTTGCCTGGTATCAATATTAGTCGTCAGGTTAAAAAAGTCGCCACGAGTCTTAATAGCCATCACAATTTCTTCAAGCGAGGCATTACCTGCTCTTTCCCCAATGCCATTAATAGTGCACTCAACCTGCCTAGCCCCCCGCTTGAGTGATTCTAAACTATTAGCTACAGCTAGACCCAGGTCATTATGGCAATGAACGCTAATTACCGCCCGGCTTATATTGGGTACGTTTTGTAGAATTCCCTCAATGAGGTTACCGAACTCGTTAGGAATAGCATAGCCTACAGTATCAGGAATATTCACCGTATTAGCCCCGGCGTCAATAGCTGCTTCCAGAATTTGATAGATATACTCCGGCTCAGCTCGGCTGGCATCCATCGGTGAGAACTCTACATCATCGGTGTACTTCTTCGCCCGGGCTACCATCTCCCGGGACAATTGCAGAATCTCTTCCCGGCTCTTCTTCAATTGGTAAACCCGGTGTATCTCCGAAGCTGACAAAAAAGTATGAATGCGTGGGTGCTCAGCCTCCCTGACTGCTTCCCAAGCTCGGTCAATATCGTTGGGGTGAGCCCGAGCCAGGGCACAAATTGTTGAGCCACGGATCTCCCGGGCGATACGACTCACCGCCTCAAAGTCACCCGGAGAACTGATAGGAAAGCCAGCCTCAATAACATCTACACCGAGCTTCTCCAGCTGCCTAGCTATCTCCAGTTTCTCCTGGATGTTTAAGGTTCCGCCGGCTGCCTGCTCCCCATCCCGCAAAGTGGTATCAAAAATTATTACTCTGTCCATATTCTCCCCTATTTCCAACAGAACAGCTTACTAATTACCTGTTAATGTCCGTCTTAACCCTTAAGCCAGGGCATCATTTGGCGTAGTTCTCTGCCCACCAGCTCAATGGGGTGTTCTTCATCCATACGCTTTAGAGCATTGTAAACCGGGCGACCCGCCTGGTTTTCCAGAATCCACTCTTTGGCAAAGCTACCATCCTGAACCTCGGCCAAGATTTGTCTCATCTCATCCCTAACCATTTCATCAATAACCCGAGGTCCCCGGGTATAATCGCCATACTCAGCGGTATCACTGACTGAGTAGCGCATGTAACCCAGACCACCTTGCTGAATCAGGTCAACGATGAGTTTAAGCTCATGCAAGACCTCAAAGTAAGCTATCTCCGGCTGATAGCCAGCTTCAACCAGTATTTCAAATCCAGCCTTTATCAAAGATGAGACCCCACCACAGAGCACGGTTTGTTCACCAAAGAGGTCAGTCTCAGTCTCTTCAGCGAAGGTTGTTTCTATGACCCCGGCACGGGAGCAGCCGATGCCCTTGGCATAGGCAAGAGCCATATCTCTGGCTTTACCGGTAGCATCTTGATGAACAGCAATTAGTGCCGGAACTCCTACACCTTCAGTGTAAAGCTCTCGCATGCGGTGACCGGGGGCTTTGGGAGCTATCATGGTAACATCAATGTCCGGTGGCGGGACAACCTGCCCAAAATGGATGCTGAAACCATGAGCCACCATCAACATATTACCTGGGGCTAATCCCTTTTCTATGGACTCGTTATAGATAGTTCGGTGCAACATGTCAGGAGCCAACATCATTATAATATCGGCTTCCTTAGCGGCTTCCGCCGCGTTTACTACCTTGAAGCCGGCAGCTTCAGCATTTCGCCAACCCTGACTTCCTTTAGCTTCAGCTACAATTACCTGACAGCCACTATCCCTAAGATTTTGAGCTTGGGCATGTCCCTGACTACCAAAACCGATAATGCCCATTACCTTTCCTTTAAGTAAATCTAGGTTGGCATCTTTGTCATAGTATATCTTAGCCAAAATGTAACACCTCCTCTATATTAATTTTTTCACGCTTATCAGCAGGTGAATGAGATTATCTATCAGGATGTTTTTTGTCTTTTGCTACTCTTAGATTGCTTTCCTTCTGCCGGTAGCTGCCCTGCACTTCCCCGCAACATAGCTATGCGACCGGTTCTGGCTATCTCCTTGATGCCAAAGCCACGGAGCAAATTTAATAAGGAATCAACTTTATCCTCATCCCCGGTAATCTCAATTATTAGTGAATCAGAAGCAACATCCACTATGTTGGCTCTGAATATGTCCACAATCTCAATAATCTCACTGCGGGTAGCCGAGGTAGCCTTCACTTTTATCAAGGCTAGTTCCCGAGCAGTGATATTATCCCCGGTAATGTCAACCGCCTTGACCACATCCACAACCTTGTCCAGTTGCTTCCTAACCTGTTCCACCATCGCGGCTGGGCCATTGACGACAATAGTCATCCGGGATAAATGAGGTATTTCACTATGCCCCACGGCAATACTTTCAATGTTGAAGCCACGCCTTCGGAAAAGACTTGCCACTCGGTTAAGTACCCCGGGTTTATCTTCTACCAGAGCAACTATAGTGTGCTTTGTTACCGTCATATTATCACCTTATTCTGGACTAGATATTGCTCACCGGAAGCTTAGCGGAATCGGAGATGACTTTCACTATTTTCTTGGGTTCTTCAAGGGTTTCAGTTAGAGCTGCACCAGGAGGTACAATAGGAAAGACGTTCTCCTCCGGTTCCACCTTAAAGTCTATCAGAAAAGGACCTTGGTGCTCCATGGCTTTCTCAATAGCCGGTACCACTTCTTCTCTGCGAGTAACCCTTATCCCGGGAAGACGATATCCTTCAGCAATCTTAACAAAGTCGGGACAGGACAAGGGGGAGGCTACATATCGTTTCCCGTAGAACAATTCCTGCCACTGCCTAACCATTCCCAGATAGCCATTATTTAAAATGGCTATCTTGACCGCAATATTATCCTGAACTATTGTAGCTAGCTCCTGTATCGTCATCTGAAAGCTACCATCGCCATCAATTAACCAAACGTCCCTATCGGGGCAACCTATCTTAGCGCCCATAGCTGCTGGCAAGCCAAAGCCCATAGCTCCAAGCCCACCCGATGAAATCAGGCTATTTGGCTTATTATAGCAGTAATGTTGAGCCGCCCACATCTGGTTCTGCCCGACTCCGGTAACAATAATAGCTTCTCCTTTGGTTATCTCATATAGCTTACTAACCACATACTGGGGCAGGAGTCCGTCAGTATCTCTGATTTCCACTGAGGGATGCTCCCTCCGCAAGTCATCAAGCTGTCTAATCCACTTAATATGCTTGGCGGGGGTAATTAGTTTATTTAATACCTGAAGAACCATCTTAACATCGCCAACTATCGGTACATCGACGCGCACGTTTTTACCAATCTCAGCAGGGTCAATATCAATATGGATAATAGGGGTATGAGGGGCAAAGGCGCTTACTCTGCCGGTAAACCTATCATCAAACCTCATCCCGGCGGCAATAATCAGGTCAGCCTCATTAACCGCCAAATTAGCATAAGCCGTGCCATGCATACCCACCATACCATAACTGAGAACATGACTCTGTGGGAAACAACCGATACCCAGTAAAGTAGTAACCACCGGTATTTGCGCTACTTCTACTAGTTGCTTCAGTTCCTCGTGTGCCTTGGAGATAATCACTCCTCTACCAGCAAAAACAATAGGTCGCTCAGCTTCATTAATAAGTTTGGCTGCCTTCTTAATCTGTGCCGGGTGTCCCTGAAGCGTTGGCTTATAACCGGGCAGCTCTACCTTGCTTGGATAGTGGAATTCTGTCTGCTCCATAAAGACGTCTCGTGGTATATCAATAAGTATCGGTCCGGGACGACCACTACTAGCTAGGTAGAAAGCTTCCTTAACCGCTTTAGCCAGTGAACCTACATCAAGGACAAGATAGTTATGCTTGGTAATGGGTAGCGTGATACCGGTAATGTCTGTTTCCTGGAAGGCATCTTTACCAATGAAAGGTCGGGCTACCTCGCCGGTGATAGCTACCATCGGGACTGAATCAAGGTGGGCGTTGGCAATTCCGGTTACCAGATTGGTGGCGCCGGGACCGGAAGTAGCTAGGCATACCCCCACCTTTCCCGTAGCCCGGGCGTAGCCATCAGCAGCATGAGCCGCACCCTGCTCATGGCGCACCAGAAT
>JBHIFE010000064.1:0-7795 GCA_046760985.1 Dehalococcoidales bacterium | reverse complement strand
TTAGAAATGGGCAGAGGCGGACGGTGACTAAGAAAATATTACCTGGTTATGTTCTGGTTCAAATGAAGTTGAGTGACCAGAGCTGGAGTGTCGTGCGTAATACTCCCGGAGTCACCGGTTTTGTCGGTAGCGGGGGTAAGCCGACGCCGCTACAGGAGGAAGAGGTTAACCAGATTTTGAAACAGATGGCGGCTGAGGCACCTAGAGTTAAAGTTGGTTTTCGTAAGGGGCAGAGTGTCCGGGTAACTGATGGTCCGTTCATTGATTTTGTTGGGGTAGTGGATGAAATAAACCCGGGAAAGGGTAAGGTTAAAGTGCTTTTGTCCCTTTTTGGTCAGGAAACAGCAGTGGAGCTTGATTTTCTACAGGTGGAGAAACTTTGATTCTGTTGAGGAGATCGGATGGCAAAAAAAGTTAGGTCAGTGATTAAATTACAGCTACCCGCCGGGCAGGCAAACCCGGCGCCCCCAGTGGGTCCCGCTTTGGGTCAGCATGGGGTTAATATTATGGCTTTTTGTAAAGAATATAACGAGCGTACTTCGGCTCAGGCAGGGTCTATTATCCCGGTGGAGATAACTGTCTTTGAGGATAGGTCATTTACCTTTGTCACTAAGACACCCCCAGCTACCGATTTGCTTAAAAAGGCGTTAGGTGCGGAGAAGGGAAGTGGTACTGCTGGTCATGAGAAAATAGGCAAGTTATCCCGCGATAAGCTGCGTGAGATAGCTCAGCTTAAGGCTAAGGATTTAAATGCTACTGATATTGAAGGTGCGGAGCGAATTATTGAGGGCACCGCCCGAAGTATGGGAATTGAGATAGAATAAAGATGGCAAGACGTGGTAAAAAATATCGTGAATCAGTTCAAGTAATAGACAGTGCAAAAGCTTATCATCCCCAAGAGGCAATTGAGTTGACTAGGAAGGCAGCTCATGCCCGCTTTGATGAGACCGTTGAACTTCACCTGCGAATGGGTGTTGACCCTCGGAATGCCGCTCAGCAGGTGCGCGGGGTGGCTCTTCTACCGCATGGATTGGGGAAGAGGGTAAAAGTTTTGGTTTTTGCTCAAGGGGAAGCAGCCAAAATTGCGGAAACAGCAGGAGCGGATTTTGTTGGCGGGGATGAGCTGGTTAAGAAAATTGAGGGTGGTTGGTTGGATTTTGATACTGCTATTGCTACTCCTGAAATGATGGGTAAGGTAGGTAAACTGGGAAAGATTTTGGGCAGGAAGGGATTGATGCCCAATCCTAAATCAGGAACAGTAGTCGCTGCTGACGACCTGCCCAGGGTAATAGATGATGCCCGCAAAGGACGAGTGGAATTTAAGTTGGACAGGACGGCTATAATTCATGTGCCTTTGGGGAAGGTCAGTTTTGAAAATGATATGTTGATGGGTAATTTGACCGCAGTGGTGGAAGCAGTGGTGAAGGCTAAACCCAGCGGAGCTAAAGGTCAGTATGTTAGAACTGCCTTTTTGACCACTACTATGGGACCGAGTATAAGACTTGACCTCAAGCCAACTCTCTCTTTAAGTGCCAGTTAGCACTCTTTTCCGTGAGATAATACCAAATAATAGTGGTAAACTGAAGACCGGGGGATCAAAAAAAGGGGTTAACTTTTCAAGCAAAAAAGTGTAAAATTAGAAAGGTTTCCTAAGACAGCGGGTGCCGAGTAAGGCTTAAATTAATGTGCCTGCCGAGGAGAAATTCTAGATTGGCTGGATTTGGTAGTCCTCGTGTGGTAGGTACGAGGACTTTTTGTATATCTTAGGCAGTAGGTGGATATTTTAGGAGGCAATTAAGGGTGTCTAGAGAAAAGAAAATACAGATTATTGATGGGCTGCAGGAAATTTTTTCCGGATGTAGCATTGCTATCTTAACTGACTATCGGGGGTTATCAACTGCTGAGATAACCGATCTGCGCCGCACACTGAAGAAATCAGAGGTTGAGTATAAGGTGGTGAAGAATACCCTGGCTCGATTTGCTGCGGAAAGAGCTGGTAAAAATGAACTAGTTCCCTTATTTGAGGGTCCAGTGGCTATTGCTTTTAGCTACGGTGATGCAATTGAGCCAGCCAAAATTTTGACTGACTACATTAACACTTCAAAAGTAAGCCTAAGTATCAAGGGAGGCTTTTTCGGTGATAGAGTGCTTACTTCGGATGATGTGGAGGCTCTGGCTACATTGCCGTCCAGGGAGATACTACTAGCCAGAGTTTTGGCTGGGATGCAAAGTCCCATTGTCAATTTGGTTAATTGCCTTGCCAGTCCCATAAGAGGGGTTATGGGAGTACTACAAGTTAGAATTAAACAATTGGAGGGAGAATAAAATGGTAGAGAAAGAAGAAAAGGCTGCTCAAGAAGCTGCGGAAGAAGCAGCCGAGGTTAAAGAACAGCCAACGGCAGAAAAAGAAGTAGAAACTGCTCAAGAGGCTGTTGAAGAGACCGCCGAAGTCAAGGAACCCCCAGTAGCAGAAAAAGAGGCAGAAGTTACTGAAGAAAAGGTAGAAGCCGAGGCGCCGCCACCGGCAAAGGAAGAAGAGAAGCCCAAGGCAGAGAAGGAAGCTGCTGCGCCTACTCCGCCGACAAAGGAGAAAGTAAAAGTATCTCCAGCCATTGAGGAAATAATGAACACCATCAAAAAATTGACAGTGTTTGAATTGGCGGAGTTAGTAAAGGCTTTGGAAGCTGAGTTTGGGGTTAGTGCTGCGGCTCCAGTGGTAGCTACTACGGCTGTTCCGGGGGCTGCGGCAGCGCCAACTGAAGCTGCAGCTCCAGCGGCTGAAGAAAAGACCGAGTTTAGCGTGATTCTTAAGGAGGTAGGGGCTAATAAGATTAGCGTGATTAAAGCGGTGCGCGAGGTGACTACTTTAGGTCTGAAAGAATCCAAGGATTTGGTGGAAAGCGCTCCCAAAGCGGTCAAGGAAGGAGTTAATAAGGAAGAGGCAGCGGCGGCGAAAGAGAAGCTGGAAGCGGCTGGGGCTACAGTTGAGATTAAATGATGTCTATTGAAAGTGCCGTTCAAATAGCATATAGTTACCACCAGTGATACTCCTTTTTAAGGGCGGGCTATGCTTTATCAGGATTTCTTTATATTAATGGGTGTGGGTGGTTTATTTATAATCCTTGGTATAGTTGCGCTCATCTGGGGGAAAAGGGAGGAAAAGAGCTATTACAATTCTCTTTCTACTCGAGCTGATGATTTAAGGGAATTCTTAGCGCATTGGCCACAGCGCCCTCAGCCTGGCGCCTTAAAGATAGGGGGTTGGATAGCTATTACCATTGGCGTGGTTATGCTCGCTGTGGGGGTTGCTTTTTGGCTTGGGGCTAAGAGTTGAATCGGTCAAGTTGTCTACTCTTCTGGCTGGAGACTTAGCTCCTGTAGGTCAGCCTCAATTCTAAGGGCATTGGCTTGAAGACGATTGGAGGGTATCACTTTGCCCTCGGGAAAAACGAACCAGCCGGCTTGCTGCCAGTAGGGTGTCCATTCCCAGGTCTCAACCTCGGTCATATCAACCACAACATACCACGTGCTGCTACCGTCCTTGAAAAGTTCCGACTCAGCGCTCCAGTTGTCACAGACGGTATAGAATTCGGCAAGATATACTTTAGCCTCAGAACTTTCTGCTTGGTTTAGGAGATGTTCATAAACTGCTAGGATAGCTCTGTCTTCAGAACTGATAACAGTAGGAGTCACTACTTTCTCTGGTTTCTCCTCTGCCTTTGGAGGCTCGGGGGGAGGAAACCCCCACTCCTCACACCCGGTCACTGGCCAGACCATTACCGCAAGCAGGGTAATGATAAGAACCGGTTTTAAGTATCTCTTTAGCGTCATTTTGTTCCTACGAGTTTTATACCAACCAGTGATAGTCTAATTCAGTCCACTCCTCAAGTCAAATTTCGGTTCTTCTCGGTCGATACTGAATGGCTTCAGCCACATGGTGAGCTTTAATGATGTCAGTATTTTCTAAGTCAGCGATAGTGCGAGCCAGTTTGAGAATGCGGTGAAAAGCTCGGGCGGAGAGGTAAAGTTGCTTCATAGCCGCTTTAAGCAGGCTCTGGGCTGCTTCTTCTACCTGACAGAACTCTCTTACTTCGGTTGGTGTCATTTCGGCATTGCAGGTTAGTCTGGTTTCCTCAAAGCGCTTAAGTTGTCGGGAACGGGCAGCTTTAACCCTAGCTTGAACCTGGTCTGATTGTTCGCCTAATCTCTTATCAGTCAGCTTTTCGTAGTCAATATGAGGTACCTCAACGAATATATCAACTCGGTCAATGAATGGTCCGCTGATGCGCCTCTGATAGCGAGAAACCAAGCTGGGCGGGCAGGTGCATTGCCTAAAAGGGTCGCCGTAGTAGCCGCAAGGGCAGGGGTTCATCGCTCCTACCAGCATGAAGTTGGCTGGGAAAGTCACCCTTCCCTGAGCCCGACTAATAGTTACTACTTTGTCTTCCAGAGGTTGGCGCAATACCTCAAGTAAGGAATGTCCAAACTCGGGGAGCTCGTCAAGGAAGAGAACCCCCCGATGACTAAGGCTTATTTCACCCGGTTTTGGCCAATGTCCGCCACCAACCAGACCGGCATTGGAAATGGTGTAATGGGGGGAGCGGAAGGGTCTTTGTTTAAGCAGGGGAGTATCAGGTGGAAGTAGACCACTGACACTGTATATTTTGGTAACCTCTAAAGCTTCGTCAGTGGTCATTGGCGGCAGTATGGCGGGAAGCGAACGCGCCAGTAATGTTTTACCGCTCCCCGGTGGACCACACATTATTACATTGTGTCCTCCGGCTGCAGCTACCTCTAAAGCTCGCTTGACATGTTCTTGCCCCTTAATGTCAGCTAGGTCGGTAGCCGGGAAGAAAGAGGGCGGGGAATATTCCCAAACTTGGTCAGACTTATATTCTGGAGTCGGTATTTCGCTACGAAGACAGCTAACTAACTGGGCTAGTGAGGTGATAGGGATGATTTTAGTGCCTTCAATTAAAGATGCCTCTCTGGCATCAACTTCAGGCACAATAATGGTAGCTATCTTTTCCTCCTTTGCCAAGGCAACCATGGGTAGGATGCCATGGGTATGGCGTAAGCTGCCATCCAAGGATAGCTCACCAAGGAAGATAGTTTGAGAAGCATCAGCATTCACTTGCTCCGAACTGAGCAGGATACCAACGGCAATCGGCAAATCATAAGACGGTCCGGCTTTCTTGAGGTCAGCCGGGGCAAGGTTAACCACGATACGCTTCATCGGGAAGGTGTAGCCCGAGTTTCTAATAGCAGCGCGGACTCGTTCTCTTGCTTCCTGAACGGCAGCATCGGGCAAGCCAACGATAGTCATTGCCGGCAAGCCACTGGAAATATCCACCTCGACATCAACCAGATGACCTTCAAGCCCGACCACGGCGGCAGTTTTTACCTTGGCTAACATTGGTTCTCCTGCTCACTATGTTACTGCGGAGCTTTACCTCTGTCAAAGTTAGTTGGGCTAAAGAGGGGTGATAGACCCAATCAGACCAAAAAGATGAAACACCACGACCACGATTAGAGCCGCCAGAAGAGCGCCAGTTACTACCTGAGCTATTGAGTGGTGTTCCAGTTCCACCCTTGCCCAGGCTATTGGTGGGAGTAGCACTATGCTTGCTATCCCGATAGAGCCGTATAAGATGACCAACACTGTTATTAGGGCAGCGATAAAAGCAGTGTGCAGGCTTATCTTCCACCGAAAATTTATACTCATAAAGATGAGGGTTGCGGAAAGCCCAGCGACAAATATGGCTATCAGTACTAGCGGCGCTCCCAAATAAAAAAGAATGACGCCGCCGGCAGTGGCAAAAGCACTTGCCAACAAGTAAATTTTATTTCTTTCTCGGCGAATATTGGTGAAGATACTTTCAAGCCTTTCGTGGTGAACAAGGTAAACTATAATTAGGAAAACTGGCAATATACTAACTGCTATTGAAATCAGAGACCATTTAATGGCGTCAGATATGGTGGTTGTTGACTTAAAGGCAAGCAATAAGATGGTAGCTGGGCTTACCAGGAAGGGGTTCAGGATATTAGAAGTCAGGTTAGCTATTTGTCTTCTCATCCCTATTTTCCCAAGAGCTAATCCCAGGTTAATCTGGGCGTTATACTATACTGACTCAGACTAAAACAATCCTAAATACCAGTTAAGCATGTCAATTCCCCACAGCAGGGTAACTATGGTTGCCAGTGATAGAAAAGGACCAAATGGAATAGTTTCTTTCCGTTTCTTTATCTTGAGCAAAAGCAGAATTCCAGCTACCAGCCCACCGAGAATTGTTCCCATAAGCAAGGCAACAAGTACCAATGGAAAGCCAGTAACCAGACCAATTAGTGCTGCCATTTTAACATCTCCCCACCCCATTCCCTGACGGTAGGCAAGAAGAGGTATAAAAAGAAAGATAAAACCAATAGCCCCACCGATAATGCCGTTAAAACTAGCTGACCAGGGTAGAAAGAAAATCTCTGATTGGGGCAAGAAGATACTGATAATCAGTGCCACCACTGCTGCCGGATAGACTATTTTGTTCAGGATAAGTCCGTGTTCCAGGTCAATTACTCCAAGCACAATAAACAGGCTGCCGTAAAAAGCAGTAAGGATAAACTCAACGCTGAATCCAAAATACCAGTAGGTAAAGGCAAACAAGAGCCCACTACCAACCTCCACCCAGAAGGGACGAAGCGGAATAAGGGCTCCACAGTAGCGGCAGCGACGATGCAGCCATAAGTAGCTGAACACCGGAACAAGGTCTTTCGGTGCCAGAGGATGTTGGCAGGTATCACAATGAGATGATGGGTAGAACAATGACTTACCTAGGGGCAAACGGTCAATGCAGACATTGAGGAAACTGCCAATAGCAGTACCAAGTAAGGCAAAGACAACTATCAATGCGACTTCCATTCCGCCACATTGTGAGCGTTTTTTGGCAGCCAGTCAAGAGGGTGTAACGAGTTTAAGGAAGTTTGCCGGGAGCTGAAACGCAGATTACTGCACTTCGACTTTGCCACAAAGCTGGGCTACTTCATCCCGGTCATTACAGAAGGCAAAAAGACTTTCGCTGCTGATTACCCCCTTGCGGTACAGGCGGATTAGTGCCTGGTCAAATAGTTCCATTCCCAGTCGAGCCTGCGTGCGAATTGCAGAGGGTAACTGATAAATCTTGCCCTCTCTGATGAGGCTTCTAATTGGTGGACTAGCCAGCATAATCTCAACCGCGGGTATCCTTCCCGAGCCATCAGCTTTAGGGATAAGTGCCTGACACAGGACGCCGAGGAGCAAGGATGCTAACCGTGACTGAGCTAAATGACGCTCATGGAGAGGGAAGAGGTCTATTATTCGTTCAATAGCCTGTGGGGCAGCCGGGGCATGACCAGTGGTTAATACCAAATGTCCAGTTTCAGCTATGGTAAGCACCGCCGCTGCCGTCTCCAAATCTCTCATCTCGCCAACCAGAATAACATCCGGGTCCTGACGTAATACGTGCTTTAATGCGTCAGCAAAAGACAGGGTGTCACTACCAAGTTCCCGCTGGGTTATGGTGCATTTGAGGTTGGGATAGATATATTCTATAGGATCTTCAATAGTGATCACATGACGACTTTCAAAGCTGTTCAGGTAGTTAATCATAGCTGCCAGTGTGGTGGATTTGCCGCTGCCGGCAGGTCCGCTAACCACCACCAGCCCACGAGGCTTAAGAGCCAGCTGCTTACATATGTCGGGTAATCCCAGTTCATCAAGAGCGGGAATGGTCAGCGGCAGCAGGCGGATGACAAGACTAATCGT
>JBHIFE010000063.1:0-7875 GCA_046760985.1 Dehalococcoidales bacterium | reverse complement strand
AAATGGTCTTACCCTAGTTTATATTGTAAGGTAAGACCATCTATATTACATAAAAATGTTGTTTATATTGTGTAAAATATCCGATTACTGAGATGGATGAAGAACGGTAACAATGGCATCAGCCGATGCCCAGTTGCCGGCGGTATCACGGGCGCTGAGCCTGATGATATAGGTGCGCCCGTCCTTGTCACTCCCTGAGCACCATGCCTCCACGGCGACTGAACCCGAAAGCTTTACGCCCAAATCCTGATCCAGCTCCCCGTATTCGTCAATCAGCATGGTGTTCGTGCTGTATATGCGTGAACCCGAGTCCTCAGCCGTGCCACTGTAGCTAACCGATACCATGTAGTCCTTTTCACTCTCTCAATCTCAGTGGGGTCGGCGGTCTCGGTCACGGTGGGTGGTACCTTGTCTATCCTGAACTTGACAAATGCTGGTGGTCCTTCATCGTTGCCAGCGTTGTCCCATGACCTGGCTAATACGGTATGTCTGGTAAGTTCGGTGGTGATGGTGAAGGGTGAGGTGTAAGTATGCCAGGTATCGCCAGAGTCCAGGCTATACTTAATTTCTGCCACACCCGAGTCATTATCCGTAGCTGAGAGCGTAATCTCTACATCTGATAAGTACCAGTCATCATACCCCTTGGTTCCATTCAAGGTCATAGTGGTAATAGGGGCGGTCTGGTCTGGCGGCTCGCTGAAATTTATGGCTAGGTTGACATTTACCATTCCTTTGCCAAACTGGGTGTCCCAGCCTGACGCACCCAGGTCTTCGGCTGAGTTCTGGAGCCGATAGCGGATGTCAACATTGCTGGTCATACCAGAGGCGATAAGCAAAGCAGCCACTCCAGCAACATGCGGTGATGACGCTGAAGTACCGGTGATGTAACCATAGTCACCACCCATAGCCGTTGAGTAAACGCTGACTCCGGGTGCTACCAGTTCCAGGGTGTAGCCGGTGCTGGAGTAGGTATAGCGGGCATCCAGTTCGTCGGTAGCCCCCACGGCAATAACCGGAGGATTTCGGGCGGGACTCCATACATTGTTTCCCTCGCCACTGGCTGTGCCTCCGTTGCCGGCGCCAGCCACAATGACAATGCCAGCATTATAGGCGGTATCCAGTGCCTCTTTTACTGCTGATGGTGATTCCAGTATGCTGCCGAAACTCATATTTATTACCTGCATATTATTGTCCACCGACCATTCAATACCGCTCAGTACTGAGCTTGACACGGTATTGCCGTCCTGATTTAGGACTTTCACGGCATAGAGAGACGCCTCAGGAGCAACACCAATAACACCGATGTCATTATCCAATGCGGCGACAATGCCGGCGACAAGCGTTCCGTGCCCATTATCGTCATCTCCGTTGGTGGTACCCGGAACAAAGGTAACATTGCCAGACACGGCTAGGTCAGGGTGGTCAAGGTCAATTCCGGTATCAAGGATGGCTACCTTGACTCCGGTTCCCTTATTGGAAGGATGCACTAACTCGGCATCCACCCGGTCTACTCCCCAGGGGAGCACCTCTCCAGTAAGACAGGTTGATAATTCCGTATCTAGTTCAACGTACTTCACCCTTGGGTCGGCACCAAGTTCATCAAGGTTCTCCGAAGGCATGGTAGCCGCAATAGTCGGGACGATATGATAGACCTTGTTGACGGTACCACCAAGACTCTCAATCAGGTCAATCTCATCAGGACCTGGCGGCTGGTAAAAGGTAACCAGAACATTTACCATTTCCGGTGGTGATTCAGCCAGTGCTAAGTTGACCGGAACGGTCAAGGTGATGACCACTAGCATGACAACTAGAAGATACCACGGCTTCTTTATACTCATTTGTCTTCTCCTTCCTCAAATTTTGGCAAATCTCTGTTGCTTGTTTTGCTTTGTTATTGCCACCAGTCCAAAGCATAATATGGTAGGTGCCAGAAATCAACAGTACTTTTTGGTCATAACTTTTGTACTAGTCACGGAAGCATCAGTGCCACCTATCCAAACGAGATTAGAGTCAACAGGGACAGTTCTTGTCCAAGTGATAAAAATAGAAATTGTGGATTTTAGGGAAGTGGAGTGGTTAGCTAATCTGGAGCAGTACGACTTACCGATGGTACCCCTGGCGCGACTCGAACGCGCGACACGCAGTTTAGGAAACTGCTGCTCTATCCACCTGAGCTACAGGGGCACACTTTACGTTTAATTATAACTGAGGCTAATGGAAAAGAGCAACGTTTTTTCCTACGGTTCTGTTTGACATTTGGCACATTGACTGCATGATGAACTGTGCATTATATTAATGGTTGCTATTGCTGAACCAAGACTGAGTTAATGTGTGCTCGGTTGATCAGTGATAGCCCAGAATATTACTGGAATGAAACAAAATCACTGTCAGTTTCTAATCGTAGGCGCAGGCATTACCGGGCTTACCATCGCTCGAGAGTTAGCCAATCGAGGAATAAAAGGCATTGTACTGCTTGAGAAGGAGAGTTCTTTAGGCTTACATGCAAGTGGTCGTAACAGCGGAGTCCTACATGCCGGCATGTACTACACCCCCGATACTCTAAAGGCGAAGTATTGTGTCAAGGGAAATCAGCTTATGAAGGAGTTCTGCCGGGAAAAGGGATTGACTTTAAATGAGACCGGCAAAGTTATTCTAGCCAGAAGTCCTTCTGAGGTTGAGGCACTGTACGAGTTGAAGCGTCGAGCCGACTTATGTGGGGCTCGTGCCTTCCTGATTGGCAGCAAAAGGCTTCGTGAGCTTGAACCGTATGCCACGGTCTGCAATGAAGCTCTCTTCTCGCCGGACACGGCGGTTATAAGACCAATGGAAGTGCTCCAAGCACTAGAGGAGGAGTTAACACAATCAGCGAAAGTCACGATTTGCTACAGAACAATCTTTAAGAATCTCTCCGGTAATCATGAAGCGCACACCTCCCGAGGAGCAATACGATTTGAGAAGTTCGTCAATGCCGCCGGCTCGTACGGAGACCAGATTGCTCACAACTGTGGCTTAGCCAGAGAGTATAAGTTCCTTCCCTTCAAGGGAACATACAAAAAGCTAGTCCGCAACCGAGCTTTTCTTGTTCGAGGAAACATCTATCCCGTGCCAGATTTGAGAACACCTTTCTTAGGAGTTCATCTAACCAGAACTGCGGATGGCGAAGTTTTGATAGGTCCAACTGCCATCCCTGCCTTAGGTCGAGAAAACTACCGAGCTTTTGAAGGACTGGGGTGGGAGACATTTCTCATACTTTTCCGGGACTTAGTTCTAATGCTCAGGAATCATAAATTCCGCCAAGTTGCCCTGACCGAGCCTAAGAAGTACCTGAAGCAATTCGTTCTCAAGGAAGCCAGAAAGCTAGTTCCGGAATTATGCCTTCGGGACCTTTCTGAGACTGACCGTATGGGAATTCGTGCTCAACTGGTTCACTGGCCTACCAAGACGTTGGTCATGGACTATGTGATGCTCTGCGACAGTGATGCTGTACATATACTAAATCCCGTATCTCCGGCATTTACATCCTCTATGGCATTTGCCAAGGACGTAGCTGCCACTCTCTTGGGATAGCCTATAAGTGCGTTAGAAGCATAATAAATTGGCTATACTCCCTGATATTTGACGAGAGACTGCCTTTCCTCTGCTTTTGTCGTCTCTGGTGGAGATAGGGGGATTCGAACCCCCGACCTCTGCGATGCGAACGCAGCGCTCTCCCAGCTGAGCTATATCCCCGCGCTTTAGAATTATAGCATATTAACGCTCAATGCGCTTTATCTGATAGCGTAACTTACCCGCCGGTACGGTTACCTCCACTATCTCTCCCTCACCTCGACCAATGAGTGCCTTACCTAGGGGTGAAGCACTGGAAATCTTACTTTGGGTTGGGTCTACCTCTTTGGGATTGACTATCAAGTAGCGTAGCTCTTCATTGGAAGTCAAATCACTTAAGACAAGGCTATCACCAATACTTGCCTTGATGGTGGGCTCTTGTTCCTCAGTAATGATAGTCGCTGCTTTCAAAGTTTCTTCCAACTCTCTAATTCGCCCCTCCAAGTACCCACGTTGTTCTCTGGCGGCGGCTAAAGGTGCATTCTCGCGGAAGTCCTTATCGGCGGCGGCTCTACGCATTTCGTCAATGAGTTGAGGACGCTTACTCTTAAGGGAAGCCAGCTCGGCTTTCAGTTCAGCATATCCGCGCTGAGTTAAAGGGATAGGCTCGGGCAAGTCCTGTTTAGCTGAAGGCTGCGTTTCAGTTTTCACCTTCTTAGCCTTAAGGTGGATGGCTAGATTTGTCTTGTTCCACCCTTCCTTCTTGGCATAAGCCAGGAAGGTTCGTATTAGCTCGAGCTTTTTGGTATAGTCGGTATCTGATAGGGATAGCCGCTCAGCATAGTTAGCTACTTCAGGAGCGGTAAGCCCGGCAAAAGGTCGCTCCCAACCATACCAGCGGACAAACTTATATACCTCTTGCTGGCTTGCCTCTCTTTTTTCGGGTGATAATTTAGCTAGAAAGCGACTGGCTGCCTCGCCTAAGCTTGGATTCTGACTGACGCTATTTACCATAGAATCTTTCCCAAAATAAATTACTATATCTAGCTTATATAATTCTAAGCATTAACTATATATTGGTCAATTTTCACCAGTCCTAAAGGGAATCTTCATCACATTTATAGCCCTAGATACTACCTTGTATCCTATCAACCTCAATATTGCCTTGCTGTGCCAATCAAAAGACAGGTCCTTGGCTTTAAGTAAAGCCTCATCAATGCCATTGGCTTTTACTATGCTAAATATCCTGTCTATTTGTCTGTCGCTCAAGCGCTCAAACAACTTTCGAGCCCAGTAGCCTATCTTTAGCTCCCGTCCCAGTTTCCTTTTCCACTCTCGTTCATACTTAGCTAGGCTCTTAGCCGATAGGTCATTGTGTTGCAACGCTTGGTGCAAAGTGTTAGCGGCTATATCGGCGCACAGCAAACCATAGTAGATACCACCACCGCTAGTTGGCTTTACCTGACCCGCTGCATCCCCCACTACTATCAGCCGCTCACCATAGGTTCTGCCTAGCGGCTTTAGGGGGATTCCTCCGTAGCTCAGTTTAGCTTCAGACGAAACTATTTTCCTCTGAGCCCGTAGGGATGTCATCAACTTTCTTAAGTAAAGCCCGGGGTTATGGCGTGACAGCAATCCTACTCGGGCTTTTGGTGCTGAGGTTGGCACCAGCCAACCAAAAAAGCCCGGAGCTATCTCCTGACCAAAATAGACCTCTGTTTCGTCTATCCCCGTCGTTTCCACCTCAGCTTGGGCACCGTTAACGAAATCGCCAACCTTACCCAGTCCTACTTTCTCGGTCAGTCTCGAGCCAAAGCCAGCAGCAATAACTACTGCTCTGGCTTCAAAGTTTAATGCCGTCTGCTGGTGAGATGCTTTAATCTTAACTCTGTCCTGCGCAACCTCTATATCTTTGACCAGGCTATCTAAAATATATTCCGCCCCGTTATTCTGAGCCCGACTAGCCATAGCCACATCAAAAGCCACTCGGTCTAAAATGTAAGCCTGGGTTTCTTTCCGCCGTAGTTGGAGCAAGTTTCCCGAAGGTGAAAATAATTTGGCGCTATTTACCTTTCGTAAAATAAAATTGTCGTTAATGGCAAAAGAACTAACACATTCCTGACTGATGATGCCTGTGCAGCAAACCGGCTCTCCTACCTTTTGCTTCTGCTCTAGCACTACTACCGTATGTCCCATCTCAGCCAGCTGGTAAGCTACATAGCTGCCTACCGGTCCACCACCGACAACTGCCACATCGTATAATTTCAATCCTCCCCTCCGACTTAATATCCCTGGAACAATTGTTTGCTAGCCTCGCCCTTTTACGAACCTATTGAGGTAATAGAATGCCACAGGTATAATGGTAACAACAATAATAATCAGGAGAGAGTTAACGCCGGTAATTCTGAACCCAAGCAGCACATTCAGAGCAAGAATACTAAGTGTCACTAAAGCAATAGATAGACCGAAGGAAAGGGCAACCCTTTCTAGGATATTTACTTGCTTGAAGAAAACAAGTGTCCAGGCAAAACCGGGCAGGAAGAACACAAGGATAAAGCCTAGGATTGCCCTGATGGCAGGCAAACGGTCAAGGAAAGGGAGGGCAAACTCGAATATCTGTTTAATTGGAGATAACCAATCCATGTTTTGTATTTCCTCACCATTAATACTCAATCAGGCTAGCAGATGAATCAGCATAAGGCTCATATGATACCAAAATCGGCTTACCTGATGCTGCCCATAATGGCATTGGCATTTTACATTGCCTTTATTCCCCACCAAGGCTATCCTTATCCGGTACATATTGATGAATGGGTGCACCTAGCCCACTCCGAAGCAATGCTACAGGCGCAGGATACTACGTTCATTGATCCCTTTTTCGGACGGTCAACCGTGGGTCTTAGTTCTAATCTAGAGGCGGGCTTCCATCTATTCTGGGGCGTATTTCACCAGATTAGCGGCATCTCCTGGCTAGCTATCTTCAGATATTTTCCGAGCATCATTTTTATGCTCACAATGCTATCAGTTTATGTCCTGGCTCAAAGAGAAGGATTCGGTTGGGAAGCTGCCCTCTTTGCCTGCCTGATACCGACCACGGTAGGAATCCTGGGTCCTGCCTTTCTGGTGCCGATGGCTCTGGGACTACTTTTTATACCACTCGCTCTCTTCCTTGTCTTTAATTTTAGAAGCGGGTGGAGCTATTTTGTGCTCTTCCTCTTTACCTCCTTTTTGCTTGCCATGCATGCCCCTTCAGCAATTGGCATGGTTGTTGTTCTTATTCCTTACATACTACTCAATCTGAGGGCTAACTTCAAGCACAGTCTGGGAATAACCCTGGCGGTGATTATTCCCTTTCTGGCACCCTTCCCTTGGATATTTAGTATGTTGCTACCTACGGCGAAGGGTCTACTTACCCCACAGCCGCTGCCCACATATATTGACTTCCCACGGATCATAAAAACCTATGGATATCTTCCTATCGGGCTTTGCCTCTTGGGCACTTTCTTACTAGCGATAAGAGGCGGAAGGAAAAATTATAGCTTAATATTTGGTCTATTAGCTTTACTGGTGATAGTGGTCGCCTTCTTTACCTTCCACTATGGGTTGCACATAATGTATACCCGGGGATTAATGTATATGATGTTAATGATGAGCATTGTTGCTGGTGCTGGATTAGCAGCGGTGAAGAATCTTAGCTTACCGGCAAAGCTCACTGAACGAGTAAAAGTGCCTCTCATTACGCAGAACGTAGGTAAGTTTTTGTGTCTGGTTCTCATCGGGGTAACGCTAGCTATAGGCATTCCTGACCGCCAGGATACTCCCTATTACCACATGATTGATGAGGAAGATTACCAAGCGTTTGTCTGGATTAAGGAGAATGTAGATAAGGATTATGAAAAAGCAATTCTCGACCCATGGAAAGCTACTGCCTTTACTGCCATCACCGGGAGGAATATCTATACTCGGATACACGCCTTTCCTGAGCCCAGTGATGAGGAAGCCCGCGAATTTCTACAAAGGGGGTGTAGTGATACTACTTTCCTGAGGGAAAAAGGGATTTCAATCATCTATACCCGGGGAGAATGCCGGAATCCCGACCTGATAGAGGTAAGGGAGAATGTCTATCTGCTGAAGGAAGGAAAATAAGCTGAGAATAGCTCTATTTTCTATGTAAAAATTGCTCCCAAAGATGAATTGTGATAGTATATCTGGGAAAACCGAGAAGCAACGGGGTGTAGCGCAGCTTGGTAGCGCACCTGAATGGGGTTCAGGTGGTCGCCGGTTCAAATCCGGCCACCCCGACCATAGATAGGAGAAACGGCGTCTAGA
>JBHIFE010000062.1:0-7978 GCA_046760985.1 Dehalococcoidales bacterium | reverse complement strand
ATCGGCGATGTCCTCATCGGTCATAATGGTGGCGGGGTTGGAGTTGACCAGCACGGAGATGACGCCCTCCTCCCGCATCGCCTTGCACGCCTGGGTGCCGGCATAGTCAAACTCCGCCGCCTGCCCGATAACAATGGGACCTGAACCGATTATTAAGACTTTAGATGGTTTCAAGTTTGCTCCTTATTAAATACATGGTAAAAATGCAGCCAGAATGAAAAATACCCATAATAAAAAGACTGGTACGAAAAGCCAACAGACAATACGCCTTGCGGGTCCCTCGTAGCGACAACCGAGTTCTCCCCTTAACCTATTCATCCTAGCTTTGTATTCATTTGGAACTTCTTCGTCTCCGTCAAGCCAGCGCGTCGTGCGATTTTTTAACATACCCAATTCCTGTTCTATTTCACGCATCCTGAAATTGTTACTGAAGATGATAGTATTTATTCTTCTTAGCAGCAGTCGCCATAACACATAAACTATAAATATTGCTGCCACACCAAGCGCCAGCGACAACCAAGGAGTGTTCGAAGTCATAAGAACTGCCAAAAATGCTGTTGTAAAGCCTATGAAAGCACCAACTATAGCCCAGTATTGAGACGCAATACGATTATTATGTGTTTGGCACGCTTGGTATTCTACCAACCACGCTTGTTCCTTTCTTGATAATTGATTCCCGTTCGTCATTTCTACCTCACCCCCTTAATTCCTGTAAATCCCTCTCAATCTCCCTTTACCAAAGGGAGAAGTTCTTTCCCCCTTTGAAAAAGGGGGACTAAGGGGGATTTTCTCCATGTTTTCAATTATGCTCTCAATGACCCCATTGATATGCGTCAGAACGTCGGTGTTAGTGAATCTCAGTACTCTCAAACCGAGACTGCTCAGGTAGTCGTCCCTTATCCTGTCATACTCAATCGTCTCACCAATAAGGTGGTAGCTACCGTCAATTTCAATAACCAGCTTTGCTCTGGGACAATAGAAGTCGACAATATAATCGCCGAGGGGTTTCTGCCGGTAGAACTGGTAGCCCTTTAGTTGTTTCATCCTTATCTTCGCCCAGAGGTGTCTTTCAGCATCGGTCATATTTCCTCTGAGTTGCCTGGAATACTCTTTCAGGTTCTTGTTATAGAGTAGCATAAATCCCCCTCAATCCCCCTTTACAAAAGGGGGAAACAAGCCTCATTGCCCCTCCCTCACCATATCCAGAAATCTTTCAAAGAGGTAGGTGTTGTCCAGGGGGCCGGGGGAGGCTTCGGAGTGGTACTGGATGCAGAAGATGGGTAGTTCTTTGTGGCTTAAGCCCTCCACCGTGCCATCGTTTAAATTAATCTGGGTAACTTCCAGCCCGTCCTTTAAGGTGTCGGGGTCAACGGCATAGCCGTGGTTTTGGGCGGTGATGTGGATTCTGCCGGTGGCTAAATCACGCACCGGGTGGTTGCCACCCCGGTGTCCAAATTTCAGCTTGAAGGTCTTGGCACCAAAGGCGCGGGCAATGAGCTGATTACCCAGGCAGATGCCCATAATCGGCTTTTTACCAACCAGTTGCTTAATTGTCTCCGCAATATAATCCAGCAGTTCAGGGTCGCCGGGACCGGGGGAGAGGATAATGCCATCGGGCTTCAGGTTCAGGATTTCCTCAGCAGACATGGTGCAGGGAACGACGGTCATGGTGCAACCCAGGCGACACATGTTGCGCAGGATGGAATATTTCAAGCCACAGTCCAAAACGACTACTTTACATAAAGATTGTGTAGTCCCTTTTGGTAATATGGCTTCCCATTGATAGGGTTTCTCGGTGGTAACCTGCTTGACGAAATCAATTGAGCCGTAGCTGGGCAATTTCTTTAATTCTTTTAGAGCCTGCTCTGGAGTCTTATCCTGAGTAAGAATGCCCATCATTACCCCTACCGAGCGCAGTTTGCGGGTAATCGCCCGGGTATCCACGCCGTAAATTCCGGGGATGTTGCTTTCGGCTAAATATTGGTGGAGGGTCTGGGTGTTAAGGTAGTGGTTGGGCTGCTGGCACTCCTCCCTGACGACAAAGCCCCTCACCTGAATCTTGGCTGATTCAAAGTCCTGCTCATTGGTGCCGTAGTTGCCGATGAGGGGATAGGTGGGAACCACAATCTGCCCGGCATAGGAGGGGTCGGTCAGCATTTCCTGATAGCCAATCATGCTGGTATTAAAGACTACCTCGCCGTAGGTCTCGGCTTCAGCACCAAAGGAATAGCCTTCATAAACCGAGCCATCTTCTAGGACTAGTGTTGTTTTTTTGTTTATCTACCTCACCCCCTTAATCCCTCTCTTCTTCAAAGGAGAGGGGGAGTTTTTGGGAGAGGGGCTTCGCCCCTCTATAACTCCCCTTTAACTTTTACCTTTAGGTCTTTAATTTGGTAACCCTCCCCCTTTTTTGTCCCCCTCCCTTGATAAGGGAGGGGGAATTGGTTATGTAAGAGAGGCTTCGCCTCTCTTTGACTCTCCTTTATTGTATTTACAGGCTTGGCTCCTCTAAAACTCCCCTTCAAGCTTGATTGAGTCATCTTTATACACCAGCTTCCCCTGGGAAATGGTTGTCATTACCTTGCCTTTAAGCACTGAGCCAGCTAATGGGGTATTCTTACCCTTGGAGGCAAAAGCCTTGGTGTCAACTACCCAGTCCTTATTGGGGTCAAAGATGGTAATATCTGCCAGGACACCAATTTTCAGTGTGCCCAGCTGGTTGTAATTGATAATCCTGGCTGGTTCGCAGGTAAGCTTGGCGATGAGGGTAGTCAGGGTTAGCTGCTCGTCATGCACCAGACGCATCAGGCTGCCCAGAGCCGTTTCCAAGCCACTGATGCCAAAGGGGGCGATGGCAAAGCGTGGGGGGCATGGTCAGTGGCGATAATATCAATAACGTTTTCCTTGAGTCCCTGAATTAAGGCTTGAATGTCCCGTTTCGTTCTCAAGGGTGGATTTACCTTGGCGTCAGTATTATAGCCGATGACTTCCTCCTCAGTCAGGGTCAGATGGTGTGGGGTAACCTCGGCGGTAACCCTGATGCCTTTCTCCTTGCCCTGGCGAATAAGCTCAACTGAGCCCGCAGTGCTGACATGGGCAATGTGCAGCCGGGCTCCAGTCAGCCGGGCAAGAGCCAGGTCACGGGCGACCATAATTTCCTCGGCGACAGCGGGTATACCGCGAAGCCCCAGCTGGGTGGATAATATGCCTTCGTTCATCTGACCGTCCTGACTGAGGGCACTGTCCTCGCAGTGGTCAATAACCGGCAAGCCGAAGGCTCGACTATAATCCAGCGCTTGGCGCATCAGGCGTGAGTTCCTCACTGGCTCACCATCATCGCTGTAGGCAATCACCCCGGCTGATGCCAGCTCACCCATCTCGGCTAATTCCTCCCCCTTTCTCCCCTTGGAGATACAGCCGATAGGTAGAACCTGGACGACACCCTGTTTAGTCGCCTCTGCTTTGACATAGTCTATCGTTGCCTGATTATCCAGAGGTGGATTGGTATTGGGCATACAGCAGATAGTGGTAAAGCCACCTTTAGCCGCAGCTCGTGTTCCGGTAGCAATGGTCTCCTTCTCCTCAAAACCGGGCTGTCGCAGATGGCAGTGGAGGTCGATAAATCCGGGGCAGACAACTAACCCTTGGGCATGAAGGACATCGTAATCGGTCTGGGGTGGGGTCTCTCCCCGCCATGAGATTTTACCTTCGGTGAGGAGCAAACTGCTAACCTCGTCTATTCCCTGGCTGGGGTCAATTATTCGTCCACCTTGGATAAGCAGAGACTTTTTCATTACTTTTTACTCCCGGCTAACAGATAAAGTAGAGCCATGCGCACCGCGACACCGTTGGTTACCTGTTCAGTGATGACTGAATGGGGACCGTGAGCCACGGCTGGTGAAATCTCAATCCCTTCATTTACTGGTCCCGGGTGAAGAACTAGGGCATCGGGTTTGGCTTTGGCTAACCTTGACTCAGTGAGCTGGTAGAGCTGAATATACTCACGAATACTGGGTAACAGTCCGCTCTGCTGCCTCTCCTTTTGCAGGCGTAGCATCATTACTACATCAGCCCCATCAAGGGCAAGCCCGATGTTTAGTTCTACGTTGACCTGGGGAAGGTGGTTATTTTTGGTATCTAATCCGGCGGGTAGGAGGGTGGGTGGACCACAGACGGTTACTTCCGCTCCCATGGTGGTTAGTCCCCAGATATTGGAGCGAGCCACCCGACTGTGCATGATATCCCCGATAATAACTGCCTTTAATCCCTTCAGGACTCCTTTATGTTCGCGGATAGTATAAAGGTCAAGGAGGGCTTGAGTTGGGTGAGCATGCCAGCCATCGCCGGCATTGATAATGCTTGCCTCCAGGTATTTGGTGGCGATGTAGGGGGCTCCGGAATGAGGATGGCGCATTACCACCATGTCGGCTCCCAGTGCTTGCAGGGTGCTGAGAGTATCAACTAGGGATTCTCCCTTAGCCACACTGCTGGTTGAGGCGCTCAAGTTAACGACATCAGCACTCAGATTCTTAGCTGCCAGCTCAAAGGCTACCCGGGTGCGAGTGCTGGGCTCATAGAACAGGGTGGCGATGGTCTTACCACGAAGAGCAGGCACCTTTTTAATGGGTCGGGACAGGACCTCTTTCATAGCATCAGTGGTTTGGAAAACGAGTTCTATTTCCCCTGAGGTAAAATCGTCAAGGTCAAGTATGTGGTGATGTTGCCATACGGCTGTGGTTGAGGGTTCCTCTGGCTTTATTAATAGAGTGGGGTCATTTTGTGGCTGGGTCATTCTCATTGCCCTCCTTATCTGCTGATGTAGAAATTATGGCTACTTCGTCTATGCCATCGGTTTCCACCAGTTGCACCTGTATCTCCTCATGTCTGGAGCTTGGCATGTTCTTGCCGACATAATCAGCTCGTATCGGTAACTCACGGTGACCGCGGTCGACAAGCACGGCTAATTGAATTGACTGGGGTCGCCCCAAGTCAGTAAGGGCATCCATGGCGGCACGGGTACTGCGTCCGGTGTACAGAACATCGTCAACCAGCACGATAGTTTTACCGTCAACAGTGGTCGGGATGTCAGTGCGTTGCACAATTGGTTGCAGGTCTAGCGATGAGAGGTCATCTCGGTAGAGGCTGAAATCTAGGGCGCCAACCGGTATTTTCGTTTTCTCAAAGTTCTCTATATTGGTGGCTAGCCGCTTGGCTAAAGGCACGCCCCGAGTGCGCATACCAACCAGTATCAGCTGATCAATAGCCTTATTTCGCTCTATAATTTCGTGGGCAATACGAGCCAGAGTTCGTCTGATGTCCTCTGGCGACATAATTGTTTTTTTAGCCATAAAAAAACCTCTCACCTTGGCTGGCAAGAGGTCATCTTGCTTATACTGTTTTGTTTTCCCTTGCCAGCCTCTCTGGACTAGCTTAAAGGTTCACCTTTATTTCTTCCTTATTTAGCGCAAGTATAACACAGTAAATAAATTATTGCAATAGTTATTTATTGTTATTTTAAAAATATTTTTGATAGCTTTACCCAAGTTTAAATGAGCTTCTGCAAAAGGCTTAAAAAGAGTGCTACTTTTAGTTACTTTTAGCTTTACTTCATAGCTAAATTGTGCTACAATACAAGTAACTTAGATGTATAAATTATTCATCGGTAATTGGCGGGCTCTTCAGAATTTGGCTTGGAGTCTCGCTTTTTCTTTTCCCTGCTTTACGTTAACCTCAAGGAGATAAAGACCGACTATGACGCAGGACATGCCTTCACCAGCTGAGCCAGTAAATAACGAGTATACTGCTGAGGACATTCAAGTCCTGGGTGGGCGGGAGGCAGTGCGCCGTCGACCAAGTATGTATATTGGCGGTACTGACCAGCGTGGATTGCATCATCTGGTCTATGAAATTACCTACAATAGCATTGATGAAGCCATGGCTGGCTGCTGCAGTAAGATTTTGGTTACCCTTAAAAAGGACGGCGGCGTCATTGTTGAAGATAATGGACGTGGTATTCCAATAGACATTCACCCCGCTACCAATGTTTCTGCTCTGGAGACAGTGATGACCAAACTACATGCCGGAGCTAAATTTGGTGGGCGTCCCTATCAGGTATCGGGTGGATTACACGGTGTAGGAGCTTCGGTGGTAAATGCGCTTTCCTCCTGGCTTTGTTGCAGTGTCAGACGTGATGGCAAGGTATACCAGCAGGAATATCGGCAGGGAATACCCCAGGGACCATTAACTGAAATTGGTGAGGCTGATGATACCGGCACCACCATCACCTTCTATGCTGATGAGGAGATATTTGGTAAAGCCAGATATGATTTTGATACCCTGAGTGAGCGCATGCGCGAGATGGCTTATTTGAATAAGGGGCTGGAAATAACTCTCAGGGATGAAAGAACCGACG
The DNA here is from genome assembly GCA_046760985.1 of Dehalococcoidales bacterium. GTDB lineage: Bacteria > Chloroflexota > Dehalococcoidia > Dehalococcoidales > RBG-16-60-22 > JBHIFE01. The sequence goes on along the minus strand of JBHIFE010000062.1, from coordinate 1,566 downwards.
CTGAGAAAACCTTCTATTTTGAGGGTGGCATTACTGGTTTTGTTCGTCACCTTAACCGAGACCGGGTAGTCCGCCACCCCCGTCCTATTTATGTCACTAAATCGATGAATAGTACCATAGTTGAGGTAGCCCTTCAGTATAATGATGGCTTTGCCGAATCAGTTTTCAGTTTTGCCAACTGTGTTAATACTACAGATGGAGGCACTCACCTTACTGGCTTCCGTTCGGCACTAACCCGGGTTCTTAATGACTATGCCCACAAAAGTAGATTTCTGAAAGATGATGAGCCTAACCTAACCGGTGAAGATGTTAGGGAAGGGCTTACCGCCATTGTTAGTGTCAAGCTTGCTGAGCCACAATTTGAGGGACAGACTAAAGCCAAGCTGGGTAACATTGAAGTCAAAAGTCAGGTAGAGAGTATCATCGGCGAGGGCTTGTCTCTTTACCTTGAGGAACATCCCGATGAGGCTAAAAGAATCATAGAGAAGTGCATCACCACTGCTAAGGCAAGAGAAGCCGCCCGTAAGGCTCGCGATTTAATTATCAGAAAGAGCGGTCTGGATACCGGCACACTACCCGGGAAACTGGCTGACTGCTCGGAGAAAGAGCCATCCCACTGTGAACTATTCTTGGTGGAGGGGGACTCAGCCGGCGGCTCTGCCAAGCAAGGACGAAATCGCCGCTTCCAAGCTATACTGCCACTGCGGGGTAAAATCCTTAATGTGGAGAAGGCTCCACCAGATAAGATATTGACCCATGAAGAAATCCGTGTCATCATTACTGCCCTGGGTGCCGGTATAGACGACGACTTTAACCTGTCAAGACTGCGTTATCACCGGGTTATTCTGATGACTGACGCTGATGTTGATGGCTCTCACATTCGCACTCTGCTACTTACCTTCTTCTTCCGCCACATGGTGGAGCTAATTAACCAAGGATATCTATTTATTGCCCAGCCACCTCTTTATCGGATTAAGGCGGCTGACCATCAGCACTGGGTTTACTCGGAGCAGGAAAAGGAGGAAGTCCTACGTAAGCTAAAAGGGGCTAGGAAGGTAGAGGTTCAGCGCTATAAGGGTCTGGGTGAGATGACTCCAGAACAATTGTGGGAAACCACCATGAATCCAGTTACCCGCACTCTTTTGGGAGTAAGTGTGGAAGATGCCGCTAAAGCTGACCATATTTTCAATGTACTAATGGGTGGAGAAGTTCCTCCCCGTAAAGCTTTTATCCAGGCGCATGCCAGAAACGTCAGGAACCTGGATATTTGATACCTAAATAATAGTCTACTTACCCTGTATCAGAGAGAAAAATTCAGCTCTACTGACCGCCCGTCGCTTAAAGCCACCCCTGACAGCCGAGGTGATAACATTGCTTCCCGGTTTTTCAATGCCGCGCATAATCATGCACAGGTGTTCTGCCTGAATAACTACCGCCACCCCATCTGGCTTAATGGCGTCCATAATCACATCAGCGATCTCGGTGGTCATTTTCTCCTGAATCTGCGGACGCTTGGCAATGATTTCGACCACCCGGGCTAGTTTGCTGATACCGACAATACGCCCT
>JBHIFE010000061.1:0-8246 GCA_046760985.1 Dehalococcoidales bacterium | reverse complement strand
ATTGTTCAAAAATATGGCGGCTCATCGGTGGCGGATGCCGAGAAAATTAGGAATGTGGCTCGGCGCATCGCTCGGGCTAAGGATGAGGGTAACCAGGTGGTGGTCGTCGTCTCGGCAATGGGAGATACCACTGATGAGCTAATTAACCTGGCTTATCAAATTTCCGATAAGCCAGATGACCGGGAACTGGATGTCTTGCTTTCCACCGGTGAAGTTGTCTCCAGCACCTTACTGGCTATGGCGCTTCATCAGATGGGTTATCCGGCAATTAGCCTCACTGGTGCCCAGGCGGGGATACGGACTGATTCCACCTATAGTGGCGCCCGCATCCTCACGGTGGAGTCCAAGCGAGTGGTTAAGGAGCTGGAAAGGGGAAATATTGTCATTGTTGCCGGCTTCCAGGGGATCACTGATGAGATGGATATAACCACCTTGGGGCGAGGTGGCTCTGACGTTACCGCTGTAGCCCTGGCTGCCAGCCTTGGGGCTGAGGTGTGCCAGATATATACCGATGTTGAAGGTGTTTATACTGCTGACCCGCGCCTGGTTCCTGAAGCTTATCAGCTCATGGAAATTGGCTATGAGGAAATGCTGGAGCTGGCAAGCCATGGGGCTAAAGTGGTGCACCCGCGGGCAGTTGAGCTTGGGGAATTATTTAACATTCCTATTCTGGTAGCTTCTAGCTTTACGGAAAAACCGGGAACATTAATTCATGGAGGGGTATCTATGGAAGTACGGAATAAGGTGAGAGGTATCGCTTATGACCTTGACGTGGCTAAGATAACTGCGGTCGGTGTGCCTGACCGTCCCGGCATTGCTGCCACTATCTTCGGTCCGCTGGCTAAGGCAGGTATCAATGTTGATACCATTGTTCAGAACGCCAGTATTCAGGGCATTACTGACCTTACTTTTACCGTGGCTAAAAGCCAGTTGAATAAAGCCATGGAGGTAGCTGAACCCATAGTTAAGTCTATTGGTGCCAGGGAGTGTGTCAGTGATGCCAAGTTAGGCAAGGTTAGTATTGTTGGCACCGGGATGCAGAATACCCCCGGTTATGCTGCCCGGATGTTTAGCGCCCTCGCTGAAAAAAATATAAATATCCAGCTCATTACCACCTCGGAGATAAGGATAACCTGCATTATTGATGAGGCTAGGGTTAAGGACGCAGTGCGTGCCCTGCACCACGCGTTTGAGGTGGAAACAGAGGATTAGGTTGCTTTTTAGACAGCGATTACTTCTTTAACTTCGGGAACTTCCTGCTTAAGGATTCGTTCTATTCCCATCTTTAAGGTCATTGTAGACATCGGGCAGCCAGCACAAGCACCAGTTAATTTTAATTTGACGGTGCCATGATTAACCTCAATCAGTTCCACATTACCCCCATCCATCATTAGCTGGGGTCGTATCTTATTTAGTACCTCTTCTACCTTTTCGCGCATCCTGCTCTCCTTCACCTTTAGTTAGACCGTTTTAATTCTAACAATAATTAAGATAGTTGGTCAAATTAGTTCCCTTTCTAACCTTATCCCCCCTTGTTTGGCTGGGGCGGTTGGAGTAGAATATATAGTCAAAATTGAGTCAGTTTCGGGGTGGATAATGACCTATCAGGAAGAAAGGCTGGCAAGACTAAAGCGGCAGCGCAGTAAGCAGGCTATAGACTTGGCTATGCAAGGTCGGTGGCGGGAGGCAGTAGCCGCTAACAAGGACATAATAGATAACTTCCCCAAAGACGTTGATGCCTATAATCGTTTAGGTAGGGCTTATATGGAGCTGGGGGAGTATTCGCAGGCAAGAGAAGCTTACCAGCGAGCTATAGAACTTGACCCTTTTAATGCCATCGCCAAGAAGAATCTGCAGCGGTTAAGCTACCTGGGCGAAGAGGCGGTGAGTTCAGAGGCAGAGTCCCGTAAGGTTGAACCTCAGCAATTTATTGAGGAAATCGGCAAGGCTGGAGTGGTTATTCTTTATCACTTGGCACCAAAGGAGATACGGGCAAGGATGGTGGCTGGCGCTGAGGTATATTTGAAGATACACGGTCCTAATTTAATAGTGGAAAACAGTCGCGGGGAGTATCTGGGGCAGGTTGAGCCTAGGCACGCACAGCGACTCATCAAATTAATCGAGGGGGGTAACAAGTATTCGGCGGCTATTGTCAGCTCAACGGAAGAAGCGATGAGCGTTATTATCAGAGAGGTATATCAGGACCCAAGTCAGGTGGGACGACTTTCCTTCCCGCCTAAGGGAGTGGAGGAACTCCGACCTTTTGTTGAGGAGAGAATGTTCAAGCTAGAGCCAGAATATGAGGAAGAAGTGGTGGAAGAGCCCGGCTATACCATAATCGGTGGAGAGCGAATAGAAGTATTGCCCGAGGAGGCGGCTGACATTAATGATGAGTTGGTTAGTGACGAAGAGTAGCATAAGGAGGTTCAAAGGCTATGGTTTTAGGAACGGTTAAGCCGACAAAGATAGAAGACGAAATGCGGAGTTCCTATCTTGATTATGCCATGAGTGTTATCGTTTCCCGTGCCTTACCTGATGTGCGGGACGGGCTAAAGCCAGTGCATCGGCGTATTCTTTATGCTATGGGTGACATGGGACTAACTCATACCAGTCCCCATAAGAAGAGTGCCCGTATTGTTGGTGAGGTGTTAGGTAAGTACCATCCTCATGGTGACGCTTCTGTTTACGACGCCATGGTGCGCATGGCACAGGATTTCTCCATGCGTTACCTGCTGGTTGATGGGCAGGGTAATTTTGGCAGTATGGACAATGACCCCCCGGCAGCTATGCGTTATACTGAGGCGCGCCTGGCTAGGATTGCCGAAGAGATGCTGGTTGATATTGATAAGGATACCGTGGACTTTATGCCCAACTTTGATGACAGCCTCAAGGAGCCTAGAGTCCTGCCAACACGGTTACCTAACCTACTGCTTAATGGCAGTGCCGGGATTGCGGTTGGGATGGCGACCAATATCCCCCCGCATAACCTCAGTGAGGTATGTGATGCTATTTCTTATCTCATTGATAAGCCCGGGGCGACGATTGATGAGCTTACCCAGTTTATTAAAGGACCTGATTTCCCTACGGCTGGCATCATCATGGGGCAGGAAGGGATTAGAAATGCCTATGCTACCGGACATGGCAAAATTGTGGTTCGGGCTAAGGCTCGCATTGAAAGCATCTCGGGGACCGGACGCCATCGCATAGTGGTTACTGAGCTCCCTTATCAGATGAACAAGGCTGCCCTGATAGAGACCATAGCTGAGCTGGTCAGAAATAAAAAAATTACTGGTATCAGCGAACTGCGTGATGAGTCAGACCGCCAGGGTATGCGTATTGTCATTGAGCTAAGAAGAGAGGTTTACCCAGAACAGTTGCTCAACAACCTGTATAAATATACCACCATGCAGTCTGCCTTCTTTGTCAATATGCTGGCTCTGGTTGATGGGCAACCCAGGGTAATTAGTCTTAAAGAGGCACTTCAAAATTATATAGATTTCCGCCACCAGGTTATCACTCGCCGCTCTAGATTTGAACTGAAACAGGCTAAGGCGAGAGCCCATATCTTGGAAGGGCTTAGAATCGCTCTGGATAATATAGATAGAGTGATTGCTATCATCCGCAAGTCTGATACTGCTGAAGCGGCTCGCCACAGCCTTATGGCTAACTTTGGCTTATCTCAGACCCAGGCACAGGCTATTCTTGATATGCAGTTACGTCGCTTGGCTAATCTAGAGCGGCGCAAGATACTTGATGAGTATGCTGAGGTGGTAAAGACGATCGCTTATCTGGAAGACCTTCTGGCTAACCCCAGGCGAATACTTCTCCTGGTAAAGGGAGAGGTGGATGAATTGAAGTCCAAATATGGCGACTCACGGCGAACTGAGATAGTTGAGCAAGGGGTGGTGGGATTTGCTGAGGAAGACCTTATCCCCCATCAAAGAATGGTGGTGACCCTCAGTAAGCGGGGATATGTGAAACGGGTGCCAGCTCGCGCCTACACACCGCAGCACCGCGGTGGCAGGGGCATTAAAGGTATGGTAACTAGGGAAGGTGACCCGGTACGATTGCTGGCGGTGGCTGATACCCATGATAACCTCTTTTTCTTTACCAACCGGGGTAAGGTCTTCTCTCTTAAGTGTTATGAAATCCCGGCGGATAGCTCTCGGTTGGCTAAAGGGACGGCAGTGATTAATTTGTTCCCGGTCACTGAGGGTGAGAGGGTTACCGCGGTGGTAGCCGTGACCGAGTTTGTGCCAGATACCTATATGTTGCTGGCTACTTCCCAAGGGGAGATAAAGAAGACAGCGGTGGATAATTTTGCTTCGGTGCGGAGTAGTGGACTTATTGCTATGGATTTGGCGGAGGGAGACGAGTTGGTTGCTGCCTGTTTAGCCACCGACCAAGATGAGGTCATCTTTGTAACTCAAAAAGGGCAGTCAATCAGGTTTGCTGTCTCCAGTTTAAGAGCTACCTCCAGAACCAGTGGCGGGGTGCGTGCCATTCGTCTGGCACCCGGTGACCATGTGGTCAGTATGGATAAAGCTGAAGCAGATGCTTGCCTGCTAGTGGTGACCACCGGCGGTTATGGTAAGCTCACCCCAATTGTTAAGTACCCGCGGCAGAAGCGCGCTGGCAGTGGAGTAAGGACTTTTAAACTGGTTGAAAAGTCGGGTGAGGTGGCTGCCGCTAAAGTGGTTTCTCTATCGGAACAAGTAATGATAATATCGGCGGACGGGATTGTTACCCGTATTCCGGTAAAGGAAAAAGACCCTAGGCAGGGTATCACCATTCAGGGCAGGAGTACTCAGGGGGTAAGGCTAATGAGACTCGGCTCCGGCGATAAGGTAGTAGCCATTACTTCCTTTGTTGCGGGAAAAAGGTAAGGGTCATTAAGCTCAAGCTGAGCCCGGATACTTTTGCCGGCAAGTCGGATGCCAGTGTTGCAGTCCGCAAGCACTACAAGCATCATAGCGACAGTCAGGGGTTTCCCTTCCTTCTGTAGCTCGCTGATATTCTCGTTTCAGGAAAGCCGGTGATATTCCTGCATCAATGTGAGCCCAGGGTAGGAGCTCATCCAGAGCGTATTGACGCTGGGCATAGAAGCTGGGTTCAAGCCCACTCTCGGTAAAGGCGCGAAGCCAGTTTTCATAATTAAAATATTCATCCCAAGCATCAAAGGTTGAGCCCAGCTTCCAGGCACGATAGATGACTTTACCTAATCGTCTGTCTCCCCGTGACAACGCTGCCTCCAGCAGGCTTAGTCTTGGGTCTTGCCAAGATAATTTTATCCCCTTCCGATGCAACCCTGACTTAAGAAGTTCATGTTTAGCGCTTAGTTGTTGCCCCCTCTCTTGGGCTACCCACTGAAAAGGTGTATGTGGCTTGGGCACAAAGCTTGATACACTGACCCTTACTTGGGGTCTTTTCCCGCTAGTCTTCCTGCCCGCTGAGCGGATTCTATTTACCAGCTGAATAATACTTTCTACATCATCAGTGGTTTCGGTGGGTAAGCCCAGCATAAAATACAGTTTGAGACTGGTCCAACCCTGCTCAAAGGCAGTAGCCGCCGTTTCCAGAATTTTGTCTTCAGAGGTATTCTTATTGATGATGCGTCGTAGTCTTTCGCTTCCAGCCTCGGGAGCGAAGGTGAGCCCGGTCTTACTTCGGGAGGGGAGAGAGTTCATCAATCTCACCGAAAAATTATCAATACGAAGGCTGGGAAGCGATAGGGTAAGATTAGGGTAATGGTGGGAAAGGCTAGCCACCAGTTCATCAATGCCGGCATAGTCAGTGGTGTTTAGTGAGACCAGAGAGACCTCATCATAGCCGCAGTTGGTGATGAGTTCTCCGGCTGCCTTTAGTACTTCCTCATGGGGGCGTTCACGTACCGGGCGATATATGATACCTGCCTGGCAAAAGCGGCAACCGCGGCTACAGCCCCGCTGAATCTCTATTGCCCCTCGGTCGTGAATTACCTCAATATAGGGGACTACCGGTTTGGTCACTGCCGGCGGCAGCCTGGTTACTAATCGTCGCTGAATGCTAGGTTTAGCCTCAGCTACGGTGGGAGTAATGCTTTTCAGTAAACCATCAGCCTGATATTCCACTTGATATAGGCTGGGTATGTAGATGCCGGGGATGGCAGCTACTTGGCGAAATAGCTCCTTTTTGGCGGCGCCTTGTTCTTTCCAGTTTCGGAAGCTATTAAGCAACTCCAGCAATACCTCTTCACCATCTCCAATGACAAAGATGTCAATAAAGTCAGCCATGGGCTCTGGATTCAGAGAGCAACTACCGCCGGCGATTACTACCGGATGGGAATCGTTTCTCTCCGAGGCTAGTACTGGTATTTGAGCCAGGTGAAGCATATTCAATACATTGGTATAGGTAAGTTCATAGCCCAGGGAGAAACCAATAATATCAAAGTCTTTTAATGGGCGCTTGGATTCCAGGCTAAATAAGGCTATGCCCTTAGCTTGCATGGCGGCTGTCATATCTACCCAAGGGGCATAAACTCTCTCGGCAAGAACATCCGGCTGACTATTGAGTAAGTCATAGAGGATAGGTAAGGCTATATTGGACATGCCTATTTCGTAGGAATCAGGATAACTGAGGGCAATTCTGATAGGAGTTGATTCCCAATCCTTGACTATACTATTCCACTCACCACCGGTATAGCGGGCTGGCTTGGTAACCTGATGAAGCATACTGTCTAAATAGGTCAAATTCCTCCTCCAGACTACCCGGGATAGCCCCTCTTCCCTTACAGTGTAGAATAAAAACCCCCTCTCTTTCAAAAGAGAGGGGGTCGGGGCTTTATCCCTTTATTAACCTAAACCTGGCAGAACTCGCCTTCTCCTTTACATAACTCTAGAAACAATTCCTAGCTAATTAGCTTTGATTTGTTTCCCTAATTTTTAATAATATCGTTATGTGGATTTTGGCGCTTAGACCTCTCTAAACTCGCCTTCTACTGTGTCTTCCCCTTCTCCACCCTCGCCTGGGGGTGGCTCACCGCCCGGTGGCGGTGGTGGCTGCTGTTGATAGATAGTAGCACCCACCTTCTGCATGGCATCAGATAGTTCTTGACTTGCCCGACGAATGGCGTCAATATCGGTACCCTGTAGTGCTGAGCGTACTGCTGCTACCTTATTTTCCACCTCTTGATTCAAGTCTGAGGGTATCTTATCTTTATGCTCACGAAGGGTTTTTTCCGCGGTATAGGCGAGGGTGTCAGCAGCATTGCGTGTTTCCACTTCCTCACGGCGCTTGGCATCCTCAGCGGCGTGCATCTCCGCTTCCTTTTGCATTCTATCTACCTCTTCCTTGCTTAGTCCACTGGAGGCAGTAATCGTTATTTTCTGCTCCCGACCGGTTCCCTTGTCGTGAGCCTTAACGTTGAGAATGCCATTAGCATCAATATCAAAGCTAACCTCAATTTGGGGGACGCCTCGTGGCGCTGGTAAGATACCGTCAAGCATGAATCGTCCCAGTGTCCGGTTATCGTTTGCCATAGGTCTCTCCCCTTGGATGACATGGATTTCTACACTGGGTTGATTATCAGCGGCAGTACTGAAGATCTGGCTCTTGGAGGTGGGGATGGTGGTGTTGCGGGGGATGAGGGGAGTAGCCACGCCGCCAAGGGTCTCGATACCCAGGGTAAGGGGGGTAACATCAAGCAGCAGAACCTCCTTAACCTCTCCCTTGAGTACTCCCGCCTGAATGGCAGCACCTACAGCTACCACCTCATCCGGGTTGACACCCTTATGGGCTTCCTTGCCAAAGAATTGTGTTACCTTCTGTTGAACCAGTGGCATTCTGGTCTGCCCACCAACTAGAATCACCTCATCAATCTGGGCGGCGGTCTTTCCGGCATCTTCCAATGCTTGTTTACAGGGACCCAGCGTTTTTTCCACCAAATCCATTACCAGTTGCTCTAGTTTAGCCCGGGTAAGAGTAATACTGAGGTGTTTCGGACCGCTGGCGTCAGCGGTGATAAACGGGAGGTTTACTTCAGTCTGTTGAACGGTGGATAGCTCGCACTTAGCCTTTTCGGCGGCTTCCTTTAGTCGTTGTAGTGCCATTTTATCCTGTCTGAGGTCTATTCCCTGATCTCGTTTGAACTCATCACAGAGCCAGTCCATAACTCTCTGGTCGAAGTCATCGCCACCGAGGTGAGTATCACCGCTGGTTGACTTGACCTGGAAGGTGCCTTCACCCAGCTCAAGGATGGATATATCAAA
>JBHIFE010000060.1:0-8300 GCA_046760985.1 Dehalococcoidales bacterium | reverse complement strand
GGCACTGATGGCTGGCGAGGGATTATTGCCCAGGATTTTACCTTTGATAATGTGCGGACTTGTGCTCAGGGAGTGGCTGGCTACCTTAAACAGGTGGGGCTAGCCAGCCGAGGGCTGATTATCGGCTATGATACCCGTTTTGCCTCTGAGGACTTTGCTTCGGCGGCGGCTGAGGTAATTGCTGGCAATGGCATAAAAGTATACCTCTGCCCCAAGGCAACGCCGACACCGGTCATCAGTTTTGGTGTTCTGGCAAAAAAGACGGGTGGTGCCATTATTATAACTGCCAGCCATAATCCGGCTATCTGGAGTGGCTTTAAGTATAAGAATGAGTACGGTGCCAGTGCTTTGGATGAGGTTACTGCTCAGATAGAAAAACTTATCCCTCAGGCTCCTTCTCTTGGAGAAATAAACCAATTACCACTGGCTAAAGCTTTAGGGCAAGGACTGGTGGAATATCTTGACCTAGCCCCAATCTACTCAGACCAAGTGGCGAAGCTGGTTGAATTGAATAGACTACGCCAGGCTGGTCTTAAAGTAATAGTTGATTCCATGTATGGCGCCGGTGCCGGCTATCTCAAGGCGATACTAAAGGGAGGGGCAACTGAGGTAGTAGAAATAAATGGCGAACGAAACCCGCTCTTCCCCGGTATCAAGCAGCCCGAGCCAATCGCCGTTAACTTGAGCCAACTCTCGGCTACAGTCAAAGAGCAGGGAGCCAGTGTGGGCTTGGCTACCGATGGTGACGCCGACCGAATGGGTATCGTTGATGAAAAGGGAGTATTTTTGACACCGCTTCAGGTTTTTGCTTTGCTTTGTCTCTACCTACTGGAAATACGCGGTGGACGTGGTCCTATAATCAAGACGATAACTACTACCAGTATGATTTATCGCCTAGGAGAAATATTTAATGTACCGGTATATGAGACACCGGTGGGCTTTAAGCATGTTGCCCCGATAATGCTTGCTGAAAGTGCGCTGATTGGTGGGGAGGAGAGTGGTGGCTTTGGTTTTAGGGGTCATGTGCCTGAACGTGATGGTATTCTGGCTAATCTCTATTTCCTCGACCTGATGGTTAAGACGGGTAAAACTCCTTCACAGCTCATAGACTATCTCTATGGTAAGGTAGGTCCCCACTATTATCAGCGGGTGGATGTCAAATTTCCGGAGGATGAGCGCCAAGCTATTATTGACCGTCTCCAGCATAATCCCCCGCAGTCCATTGGCGGCATTGAAGTGGTAAAGGTAGACACGACGGACGGTTTCCGATTTATTCTGGCTGATAAGACCTGGCTGCTGATTAGATTTTCTGGGACTGAGCCAGTGCTTCGCATCTATGCTGAAAGTGATAGTCAGACCCGTGTGGAGAGATTACTTGAGCTAGGTAAAGAATTAGCTGGGGTGTAGCATTGCCCTTACAGTAAGAAACTAACTAAGTCTTACCGCTTGGTGTATTGAGGTGCTTTGCGTGCCCGCTTGAGCCCAGCCTTCTTTCTCTCTTTGACCCGGGGGTCTCGGGTAAGTAACCCGTTCTGACGCAGGAGAGGCTTAAGGTTCTCATCGGCTTTTACCAGGGCTCGGGCAATGCCGTGAGAGATAGCGCCGCTTTGCCCCGAAATACCACCTCCGTTTACCTTAACCACGGCATTATACTTACCTAGGCTTTCAGTGACCAAAAAAGGTTGTAATATCGTCCGTTGGTGCTCAAGATGGGGAAATAGTTCTTCGTAGGGCGTACCATTTATAATAATGGCACCGTTTCCTGGAAATAGCCTTACCTGAGCTACCGCCGCCTTCCGCCGACCTGTTCCATAGAAGTAGGTTTGTTTTTCCATATAAACCCTATCCCTTTTTCTTTTTCGCTTCTTCAACTGGAGTAGGCTTTATTTGAACCGGGTGAAGATGAGTATCACCGGCGTAAACCCTGAGCTTTTTCTTCATCTTAGCACCCAGACGGGTGTGGGGCAACATGCCGCTGACAGCATGCTCAATTACCCGTGTCGGGTTAGTCTGCATCATTTTCTCCAAGGTGATGCTCTTCAGTCCGCCGGGATACCCAGAATGTCTGTAATAAATTTTCTGCTTAGCCTTGTTACCAGTAAGGCGAACTTTATCAGCATTGATAACAATGACAAAATCGCCGGTATCCAGATTAGGGCTAAATATTGGCTTGTGCTTGCCCATAAGTAAACTGGCTATCTGGGTAGCTAGTCTGCCTAAGGTTTTGCCTGAAGCATCAATAACATGCCACTCTCGCTCAATATCGGTAGATTTGGTGCTATAGGTTTTCATTGCCCATCTCCTCCAAGGGATGCGGATAATTTATCTGCATCAGACACAGCCCGCAGGCGGGGGCTGTTGGTCCAGCCAAGCCGGGTTTTTTTGCCTCAACTATACTATGAAACTCATCAAGTGTTATCTTACCCAGCCCGACCTTAATTAGAGTGCCTACCGTGTTGCGCACTTGGTGAGGTAGGAACGAGTTAGCCACCATATTAAAAATAGCCAAATCTCCGTCCTTTTCTACTTTAGCTTTATAAATACTGCGTATCGTGCTCTTTATCCCAAAAGTACAACTAACAAATGAGGCGAAGTCATGCTTACCAATAAGAGCCTGACATGCCTGATTCATTGCCTCAATATCCAGATTACCGGTAACAAGGTAGGAAAAACCGCGCCTCATTGGAGACCGGGTCAAGCTATTTAATATATAGTAATTGTACTCCCGACTAATGGCATTGCGCCTGACATCAAAGGAATCACTTGTTCTAAAGGCAGCTTTAACCGCAATATCCCTGGGCAAATAATAGTTTAATCCGTTAATAAATGTGGGTGAGGGCAGAGATGACTTGGTTCTGAAGCTGACTACCTGTCCCTTAGCATGAACCCCGGCATCAGTTCGGCTAGCTGCTATCACTCGACTCCTTTCTCCAGTGAGCTTCCACAGTGCTTCCTCTATCTCCCCTTGAATAGTGGGCAGATCAGCCTGTAACTGGAAGCCGTGGTAGCCTGTACCGTCATATTCCATGATTAATATGATCTTGGTGCTTGTTGCCAAACTGACAACCTTCCCTGCTTCCAAGTCGGTGGTTGATGGTTACCACTACTCTACCAACGAAAGCTGAACCATAGGTGCGCCATCACCTAATCTTGGTCCTAACTTAACGATGCGGGTATATCCCCCGGGGCGCTCAGCATACCGCAGAGCCAGCTCAGAAAATACCTTCTCAGCTACCGCCTTATCCAAAATAAATGATAGTGCCTGGCGATAGGGGTGAAGTCCGCCCTTCTTACCCAGGGTAATCATCTTCTCTGCCAGACCGCGTACTTCCTTAGCCTTGGCTTCGGTAGTAGTGATTTGCTCATATTTAAGGAGGTCAGTCACCAGGTTACGATACAGTGCTCTGCGGTGACCCATAGACCTGCCCAGCTTTCTACCAGCTACTTTATGCCTCATGCTGCTGACTCTCCAGATTGACTCTCGTCCTCAGCCTCCATTTCTGTCTCTGCTGCCTTTCCCTTTTCTTTCTTTACCTCGACCTGAGGAGCCAGAGATAGTCCCATTTCCTTAAGGCGCTCCTCTATTTCCTGGAAAGATTTCTGCCCAAAGTTGCGTAGCTTAAGCAACTCTTTCGGTTTTTTACTTATCAGTTCACCCACTGTGCTGATGCCACCGCGTCTCAAACAATTCATAGTACGCACTGATAGGTCTAGTTGGTCAACAGGCAGATTATATTTCTCGTCAGGAATAGATAAACGAATGAGCTCTTCTTCCGCCTTCATCCGGGAAACTTTAATATACTCAACAAACGGGGATAGTTGCTCAGTCAGAATGCTAGCCCCTTGGCTAATAGCATCTTCGGGTGATATGGTACCATCTGTCCATATCTCCAGAAACAACCGCTCGCGACTAGTTTCCCGCCCAATGTGAATTGGCTCGATGGTAAAATTAACCTTCCGTATCGGAGTAAAAATGGCGTCCACCGGAATCGTTCCCACCGGCATAGTATCGCTAGACTCAGCCGGCCGGTAGCCCTCGCCCAGTTCTACGTCGAACTCGGCATAGAATTTAGCTTGGGGTGAGTCTAAGGTAATGAGACAAAGCTCCGGGTTGGCAATTTCAAAATCAGCCGAGGGTTTAATGTCAGCGGCGCAAACCCTTCCTTCTCCCTCTACTTCTAGTATTAACTTACCCGGTCGATTAAAGAGGGGCTTTAACCTTAAGGCTTTAACATTGAGCAGGAACTCCATAGCATCTTCCCTGGCGTAAGGAATAACGGTGAACTCATGTTGAATCCCCTCAATCTTAACTCGAGTTACTGCTGCTCCGGGGAGATAGCTAAGTAACACCCTTCGCAAAGCATTACCTAGAGTAATACCGAACCCCTTTTCCAGTGGCTCAATCACAAATCGTCCGTAGTTATCTCCACTCTCAACGCACTCAATATTAGGGATTACCAGACGAGACAAATGGCTCTACCTCCTATTTACTTATCGCGAGTAGTACTCAACTATAGCCTTTCCATCAAACGTAGCTTCAATGTCATCCGGGGTAGGCAAAGATAAAACTTGACCAACAAGCTTTTTCTTATCCAGACTTAACCAACTCAGAACAGATTTAGCCTGGATACTCTGGGCTAGTTGTTTATAATATTCCGTCTTGGTACTTTCCTTTCTCCAGCTAATGGCATCACCCTCTTTGACCAAACAGGAAGGTATATTAGTCTTGCGCCCATTGAGCATAATGTGCCCATGCCGCACTAGCTGACGAGCTTGAAAGCGGGAGTCAGCAAAGCCTAAGCGATATACCACATTATCCAGTCGCCTTTCCAGGAGTACTAGTAGATTTTCCCCGGTGATACCCGCTTGGCGCTCAGCCTGAGCAAAAGACTTTCTAAACTGTCTTTCCAGAATTCCATAACTATAGCGGGCTTTTTGCTTCTCCCGGAGTTGTAGTCCGCGGTCGGAAAGTTTCTGCCGCCGACCGGGCTGCTGTCCCGGAGGTTTCGGTCGTTTATCTACGCTGCACTTGGGCGGAAAACACCGGCTACCTCTCAGAAAGAGTTTCTCAGCACTACGGCGACATAATCGACAAACTGGTCCTGTGTATCTTGCCATTTCTCCTCTCTTCTACACTCGTCTCTTCTTAGGCGGGCGACAACCATTATGTGGGATAGGGGTGACATCCCTGATGCCGGTAATATAAAGCCCCGAACTCTGGAGAGAACGGATGGCTGCTTCGCGCCCGCTACCCGGACCCTTAACATATACCTCTATTTGGCGTAGTCCATGGGTCATGGCTTTTCGTGCTGCATCCCGAGCTGCCATTTGAGCTGCATAGGGAGTGCCTTTGCGCGAACCCTTAAACCCGGCTGTCCCGGAGCTTCCCCAAGCGATAACATTCCCCTCAGGGTCGGTGAGGGTTACTATGGTATTGTTAAAAGTGGACTGGATATAGGCTCTCCCCGCAGGAACAGCCTTGCGTTCTCGTCGCCTTGCTCTAGTTCGTTTCTTCTGTGCCATCCTACCCCCTCTATAAACTTAGCTTTATTTCTTAGCCATACCGCGCCTCTGTCCTCTGCCGGCTACTGTTTTGCGAGGACCGCGCTTAGTGCGAGCATTGGTTCGCGTTCGCTGTCCTCTAACCGGCAGGCTGTGGCGATGCCTGATACCCCGGTAGCTCCCAATTTCAGTGAGACGCTTAATGTTAAGGTTAACCTCTCTTCTCAGCACTCCCTCGACTTTATACTGCCGGTCAATAAACTCTCGGAGGCGGTTAGCTTCCTCTTCGGTAAGGTCACTCACCTTGGTATCAGGACTGATGTTGGTTTCGGCTAGAATTTTGCGGCTCAAGCTAGGACCAATACCATAAATATACTGTAGTGAGACCCAAACTTGCTTATTTTTAGGTATATCTACCCCGGCTATTCGTGCCATCTACTCCCTCCTTGCCAAATTAGCCCTGTCTTTGCTTATGCTTCGGGTTGGGGCAAATAATTCTGACCACCCCTCGCCGTTTCACCACTTTACATTTGTCACATCTAACTTTTACTGAAGCTCTAACTTTCATAATTAACTCACCTTACTTAAACCGGTAAGTAATCCTACCCCGACTCAGGTCATAGGGAGAAAGCTCTATCAACACCTTATCACCGGGTAAGACCCTAATATAGTGCATTCGTATCTTGCCTGAAATGTGAGCCAGCACCATATGCCCATTAGGCAACTCAACGCGAAACATAGCATTAGGCAGAGCCTCAACCACTGTTCCCTCAACCTCAATAGTATCTTTCTTAGGCATAAACTTCTTTAGTAAGCACCTCCGGTTCACCATCAGTGATGGCAATAGTGTGTTCAAAGTGTGCTGAGAGACTTCCGTCAGCAGTAAGCACTGTCCAGTGGTCATCACCGCGTCGGGTGCGCCAGTCACCAGCATTCACCATAGGTTCAAGGGCAAGAATCATCCCCCTTTTTAGCACTGGTCCCGAGCCAGGCAGACCAAAGTTAGGTATTTGTGGTTCCTCATGCATCTCTCGACCGATGCCGTGTCCAGCATACTCACGCACTACCGAGAAGCCCCTTGACTCAGCATAATTTTGAATGGCGGCGGAAATATCCCCCAGCCTTGCCCCGGGACAGGCAGCGGCAATACCCGCCTTTAGGGCACCCTCAGTAGTTTCTATGAGCTGTTTCGCTGCTGAGTTTATCTTTCCAACACCCACTGTCACCGCAGCATCAGCCTGGAAACCCCTAAAAATGGCGCCGAAGTCAAGAGATACAATATCACCATCGCGCAGCACCCGTTTCCCCGGAATCCCGTGTACTATCTCGTCATTTACAGAGACACAGAGATGGGCAGGAAACCCCCGGTATCCCTTGAACGAAGCCTTGGCTCCACGCCTTTTTAGCTCTCTAGCGGTGATAATATCTAACTCTCTGGTTTCCATTCCCGGTCTCACTTGCCTACTTAATATTTCCAGTATGGTGGCGACGATTCTACCGGCTTGCCGCATAGCTGCAATCTCTTCACTAGTTTTGATAATTATACTCATCTGGTTATAAATTCCCCCTCATGGAGGACGGACACAATTCTCTGGGTCACCTCCTCTACACTTCCCCTTCCGTCAATATCTACTAGCTTACCTCTCCGGGTGTAGTAGTCAATAAGGGGGGTCGTCTCAGCAAAATAGACCTTTAATCGCTTCTTAACAGTTTCGACACTGTCATCAGGACGTTGATACAGCTCACCACCACACTTATCACACTTACCCCAAACTTTGGGGGGAGAGTTTATTATATGATAAACTGTCTGGCAACGGCGACAAATCCACCGCCCACTGAGCCTCTTGAGAAGCTCCTCTTCAGGGATTCTAATATATACTACCCTGTCTATAGCCTTAGCCCTCTGGGCTAGAGCTTTGTCCAGCGCCTCAGCCTGCTCTAGGTTCCGGGGGAAGCCGTCAAGAATTACCCCCGTTTCACAGTCCGGGGCTGACATCCGCCTCAAAATCATTTTTATGGTTATTTCGTTGGGAACTAACCTCCCTTTTTCCATATATGACTTAGCCTGTATGCCTAACTCGGTTCCTTGGTCAACTGCCTCCCGAAGCAGGTCGCCGGAAGCAATATGTACTAAATTCAGTTTCTGGGCAACAGCCGCGGCTTGTGTCCCTTTACCTGCCCCGGGAGCTCCCAGAAGAATAATATACAACTTTTACTCCTATTTTATAAGCCCACGTAACGTCATATTACTGAGTGTATTTCAAGCTGCTTAACCTATCCAAGCAACTCCCCATACCCCTATTTTATAAAGCCTTCATAGCGTCGCATTACCAGTTGTGCCTCAAGTTGCTTCATGGTATCCAGAACAACCCCAACCATGATGAGTAAGCCCAGGCTAGATAGCTGTATTACCTGCACATTGGTAATCTGTCGTGCCACAAAGGGCATTACTGCTACACAGGCTAGGAAGAGGGCTCCACCCCAGGTAATATGGTTGATAACTCCATTGAGATAAGTGGCGGTTTGTTTCCCGGGTCGGATGCCTGGGATAAATCCTCCCTGACGCTGCAAAACCCCAGGCAAATCCTGATTTTGGAAAACCACCATGGTGTAAAAGAAAGCAAAGGCAACCGCCAATATAAAATAGAGACCCCAGTAAAATAAGCCCAGAGGCAGAGGAGCATTAGGATCAAATAGACGCATGATCATATCAGCTATATTAGGCTCGGCGGGATTGGCAAAGTAACTGGCGACAATACCCGGGAAGAGTACCACTGACATAGCAAAGATAAGTGGTA
>JBHIFE010000059.1:0-8313 GCA_046760985.1 Dehalococcoidales bacterium | reverse complement strand
CAAAGTCCACCAAGATGGTTCATATCTGTGAATTTACTGCCGACCTTATCAACAACAATAAATTAAAATTGGACCCGAGCCGAAATGATAAATGGAAGGTGACCTTCCATGACTCCTGTAATCCGGCTAGAAGTATGGGACTCATTGAGGAGCCACGCTATATCCTCAAAAATGTGTGCAACTATTTCTATGATATGCCGGAGAATACCATCAGGGAGCGAACTTTCTGCTGTGGCAGCGGTGCTGGCATAGGCACCGATGAAAATATAGAAATGAGGCTCAGGGGTGGCTTTCCGCGGGCGAACGCAGTAAAGTATGTTCATGATAGATACGGAGTGAATCTAATGGCTTGTATTTGTGCCATTGATAAAGCTTCCTTCCCACCCCTCTTTCAATACTGGCTTCCTGGGATAGAGGTGGCTGGCGTTCATGAGCTGGTGGGGAATGCGCTGCTAATGGAAGGAGAGAAGGAGAGAACTACCGACCTTCGTGGCGAACCCCTCAAAGAACCGGAGGGAAAGGAGAATGTATGATGCGGATAAGATTATGACCGGGTTAATCATCTTCCTTGGTTTAATAACCATCCCCGTCTGGTATATTATGGCTAGTGGCAAAGCCACCTATGTCCCCGAACCAGAAATCGTTACTGAGGAAAAGCAGTGCATAGAAGCAACGCAATACATGAGAGACAAGCACATGGACTTGCTAGACGATTGGAGAAAATCGGTCGTCCGAGAGGGCATTCGGACTTACGTAGCCAGCGATGGCCGGGAGTATAATATGAGTCTTAGCGGTACCTGCATGGAATGTCATTCCAACAAGGCTGAATTCTGCGACCAGTGCCACGATTACGCCGCAGTTAAACCTGACTGCTGGGACTGTCATAACCCACCCGAGGAGAAATAGATGAAGGTTAGCCGGAGAGGGTTCTTAAAGATAGCTGGACTGGCTACATTGGGACTTGTTGCCAAGCCAGCTTTTGATGCGCTCTCTAGATTCAACCTGCTAAAGGCTTCACCTTTAGTAAGCACCAAATGGGCAATGGTCGTCAACCCGAAGGCGTGTTTGGAGCAGGATGGGTGTAGAGACTGCATAGATGCTTGCCATCGTGTCCACAATGTGCCTGATTTTGGCAATCCAAAGGATGAAATCAAATGGATTTGGACTATACCCTATGAGGAGGCATTCCCAGAGCAAGCGCACGAATTTGTTAAAGTGGGTTTAAAGGGTAGCCCGGTTCTGGTGCTCTGCAATCATTGTGACAATCCCCCTTGCGTCAGCGTCTGTCCGGTGAAGGCTACATGGAAGAGAGAAGATGGAATAGTCATGATAGACTATCATCGGTGTATCGGCTGTAGATACTGTATGGCTGCTTGTCCCTATGGGTCAAGAAGCTTTAATTGGAGAGACCCTCGCCTCTTTATCGACGAGATAAATCCAGACTTTCCAACCAGGACGAGAGGGGTTGTAGAGAAATGCAACTTCTGCCAGGAGAGACTTGCCCAAGGTCTTCTTCCGGCATGCGTGGAAGCCTGTCCAGAAAGAGCACTAGTTTTTGGTGACCTGAAAGACCCCGACTCGGAAGTCAGGGAAATTCTTGATTCACACTACGCCATTCGTCGTAAGCCCAGTCTTGGTACCAAGCCCCAAGTTTATTATCTAGTGGAGAAGTAGCATGTTTGAAAAGGCGCTCGTTGGAAGTCGAAGATACTGGGGATGGATAATCCTGCTTGTCATGGTTAGTGTGGTCGGCTTTGTCTTCTATCTCCAGCAATTGAGCTACGGACTAGGCATAACCGGTATGAGCCGAAATGTTTCCTGGGGACTTTATATCGCCAATTTCACCTTTCTGGTGGGTATAGCCGCTTCCGCAGTTATGGTAGTCTTGCCTTACTACCTACACAACTACAAGGAATTCGGCAGGATTACTGCCCTAGGAGAGTTTCTAGCTGTGGCGGCAGTGATAATGTGCGGATTGTTCATTTTTGTCGACCTTGGGCAGCCGGCTCGGGTTTTCAATATGATACTTCACCCCTCCCCCAATTCACTCCTATTCTGGGACATGGTTGTCTTGGCAGTTTACCTCCTGCTCAATGTAGTGATTGCTTGGTCAACACTGGATGCAGAACGCAAATCGGAACCACCACCGGCTTGGGGAAAACCTCTGATACTGATTTCCATCCCGTGGGCAATCAGCATTCACACGGTTACCGCTTTCATCTACTCCGGTCTTGGCGCCAGACCTTTTTGGCTTACTGCCCTTTTGGCACCCCGTTTCCTCGCTTCAGCATTTGCTTCCGGACCTGCCCTGCTCATAATATTGTGTCTCATCATAAAAAGGTTTACCAAATTTGACCCCGGAAGAGAAGCCCTGCAAAAGGTGGCACAAATTGTCACTTACGCCATGATTATTACTGTCTTTTTCCTACTGGTCGAACTTTTTACCGTCTTCTACAGTGAAATACCGGAGCACATGATTCACTTCCAGTACCTGCTCTTTGGTCTAGATGGTAAAGCAACACTTGTGCCTTGGATGTGGACCTCCCTAATACTTGCCGCTGTGGCTCTTGCTCTTTTAATTAACCCCAGCACCCGCCGGAGGGAGAATACCCTAGCCATAGCTTGTGTGGCAGTATTTGCCTCCATCTGGATAGATAAGGGACTTGGTTTGATTGTACCCGGATTTATTCCCTCGCCTACGGGTGAAATATTTGAGTACTGGCCAACAGTGCCTGAAGCGTTAATCACCATTGGCGTCTGGGCACTAGGATTCTTAATACTCACCATTTTGTACAAGATAGCCATCTCGGTTTCAGAGGAGATAGCAGCTTAGAAGGATGGAAAAGAACTAGGTGATATGGCAAGATTGTCAGGTTAAGGAAATTACTAAAAGGGGGGGTTAAAAATGGTTTCCAGGCAGGAAGAACAAGTTAGTCAGGCGATTAAGGAGCGGATTGACACTGCCAGAAAAATATTGCCACAGTTAGAGCAGTATAACCAAGAACAAATTGATGAAATAGTAACCGCAATTGCCTGGGCAGGATGCAAAGAGGGAAATCCTGAGTATTTAGCCAAACTGGCTACCGAAGAAACAGATTACGGGAACGTTGAAGATAAAATAAGAAAGATTCGGAATAAAATAAAGGGCACCTTAAGGGATCTTAAAGGCGAAAAATCAGTAGGCATAGTTGATGTCAATGAAAAGACAGGTATTACCCGTATAGCTAAACCCAAAGGAGTAATCGGGGCTCTCATTCCAGTGACCAATCCAGAAGCAACCCCTATTCATAACGCCATGATTGCTCTAAAGGGAGCCAATGCGATAATATTCGCCCCTCATCCCCGCGGCAAAAAAACGTGTGCCGAAGTAGTGCGTTTAATCCACAAAGAACTCGCCAAAGTTGGCGCTCCTTTAGAAGCGGTGCAGTACATTCCTGAACCCACCATAGAACTGAGCCAAGAACTGATGAGAAATGTTGATTTTGTTATTGCCACCGGGGGTGGGGCGATGGTCAAAGCTGCTTATAGCAGTGGAACACCAGCTATCGGTGTTGGTCCGGGGAACCCACCGGTTGTCATTGATTCCTCAGCCGATATTGACGACGCTGTTGAAAAAATATCTATTGGAACAATGTTTGATTACAATAGCAGCTGTTCTAATGAAAGCTGTTTAATTATTGAAGAAAGTATCTATGATGAGGTTCGGGAAAAATTAAGAAGCAAAGGGGGCTACTTATTATCTGGTGAAGAAAAAGAAAAATTAGCCAATGTCCTTTGGGTGAATGGAGTCCTGAATCGTGAGGTAATCATTCGCTCTCCTCAAGTTATTGCCAGTAAAGCTAATCTTTCCCAGGAAGCAGCACAAGCCAAGTTTTTCCTTGTCGAGGAAGAAGGAATAGGCAAGGATTACCCTTTTTCTAGAGAAAAGCTGTCAGTTATACTGACACTTTATAAATATAGTACCTTTGAAGAAGCTATTGATAAGGTTAACCAAATTTGCTCTTTTAGTGCTCCGGGACACTCATGTGGTATTCATTCTCATAACGAAGACCATATTCTAAGATTAGCCTTGGCTGTACCGGTATGCCGTGTCCTGGTAAATCAAGTCCATGTTTTTGGTAATGGTGGTTTCTTCAATAACGGGCTGTGGTTTACCCTATCACTGGGATGTGGTTCATGGGGAGGCACCAGCACCGACGACAATTTAACTTACTATCACCTCATTAATTACACTAAACTGGTGAGAACCATACCCGAGGTAATTCCTACTGATGAGGAATTGTGGGGGAATTACCTCAGAAAGTACGGATAAGTACAGCAAGCTGCGGCGAACCCTTCCCCCAGCTAATTTGCCAACCTATTTGCTGATTTCTGGGCTTTGCTCGGTGTGGGAATATCAAAGTTACGGACGAGATGGGTAGTGTCTAGTAAACCCGCTGACCCTTTGATGATATCTAGGTTAACAAAACCTTCGGTCCTCAATATGCCGGGGATGGTGGACAGTTCCCTTTCCCAAAAGTGGGAATACTCCTCTGAAGAGCGGGTAACAATGATGGCAATGAGGTCAAATCTGCCAGTAACAAATGCTAGGAAGCATACATGTGGATTCTGAGCTAGATTGGTCGCCACCTTTCTCAGATCTGCCACCGAAACCTGCAATCCCATAATGCTTACGAAGCGATAACCTAGCTCGCTCAGATTTGGCACAGCAACTATCTTCATGATGTTCCTATCCAGAAGGTGCTTAACTCTTTTTCGTACCGTGCCCTCAACTACCCCTAATTTACTAGCCAAGTCTACATAGCCCTTCCTACCGTCTTTTTGTAGCTCCAGTATCAGTTTCCGGTCAAGCTCATCCATCATGGTAACCTCCGAGTACAATTTGATAGTTAATTATAACA
The DNA here is from genome assembly GCA_046760985.1 of Dehalococcoidales bacterium. Lineage (GTDB taxonomy): Bacteria > Chloroflexota > Dehalococcoidia > Dehalococcoidales > RBG-16-60-22 > JBHIFE01. The sequence continues at coordinate 3,412 of JBHIFE010000059.1, read as the reverse complement.
GACCCCCATTGATAGGTAAAGATAATTTGTTACATTTTTTACGTTTTTAGTAACAAAATAATAATAAAGAGACTAATTACCATATTTTCTTAGCCAATGTATCATTTAAGAGCATATTATGTTTTTACGCTATGCGTAAAAATCACGCTCATTTGCTTGACAAGCTAGCTTTTTGGTGCCAATAATACTCATCACCTCCTTAAGACTATATGGTATTACCAAAAAAATTTAATAGCTTGACCCCTATTTCTTAGCGTTTCCGCCGAACAGTTAAATATTTGGTGGTGAGGAACGTGGTTAGAGTAAACAAAGAAAGAGGCGTAAGCAATTAAAAGAGGGCTGAAGAATACGGTGAGTGTGTTTCTCAGCCCTTTTTATTTTACTGGGAAATAGAAGGAAGACAAAATAATGATTATTGGCGTTCCCAAGGAAATAAAAGCCGAGGAGTATAGAATAGGCGCTTCACCTATGGCGGTGAGAGTGCTTACTCAGGCGGGTCATCAGGTGTTAGTTGAGACTAAGGCGGGAGAGGGGAGCGGCTTTACCGATGAAGAGTATCTCAAGGCTGGAGCTAATATAGCAAGCACAGCTGAAGAGGTTTATGACCAAGCGGAGATGATTTACCACGTTAAAGAACCTCTTCCTCCGGAATACCCGTTACTGAGGAAAGACCAAGTTCTCTTTACCTATCTTCACCTGGCTCCTGCTGAGGAACTAACACGTGTACTTATGGATAAGGGAGTAGTTGCCATCGCCTATGAGACAGTGGAGCTACCTGATGGCAGTACCCCCTTACTTAGCCCGATGAGTCAGATTGCGGGGAGACTATCTCCTCAGATAGCAGCTCAGTATCTCGGGAGAATGTATAAAGGTAGCGGGAAATTGCTAGGCGGTGTCCCGGGGGTGCCACCCGCCACTGCGCTCATCCTTGGTGCCGGTAATGTAGGTGTTGAAGCTGCCAAGGTTGCTTGCGGTATGGGTGCCCGTGTTATTATTGCCGACCTAAATATCAATCGCTTGCACTACGTGAGTGAAATATTAAAAGGTCACTGCGAGACATTAGTTTCAAATGCATATAATATTGCTAATGCGGTTAAAGAGGCGGATGTAGTCATCGGGGCTGTTCTAGTTAAAGGTGGTAGGGCACCTATTGTGGTTACCCGAGAGATGGTCAAAAGCATGAAGCCCGGCTCGGTTATTGTTGATGTTGCGGTAGACCAAGGGGGATGTATTGAGACTACTCACCCTACTACACATGATGACCCTATCTATATTGTTGATGATGTTATCCACTATTGTGTTACCAATATGCCGGGAATAGTTCCCCGAACTTCTACTATGGCTTTATCCAATGCTACCTTACCTTACGCCTTAAAACTAGCCAATCTGGGTTATCTAGAAGCTCTCAAGTCCGATGAGGTATTGAGGAAAGGACTAAATGTGTTTAGAGGTAGAGTTACCAATAAGTTCGTGGCTGAGTCATTAGGCTTAGAATATACTCCATTTGAAGAGCTAGTTCCCGCCCAAACGGCGTGATATCGGATGTTGAGATTTTGAATTTTGAATCAGAAATAAGCGCCTTCCTAAACTAAATAGTCTCCGGGGGGATGATGAAAGCTGATACGGTTTGCCTCCGCTGTCACCAAAAGTGCATTCTAACTGCGGAAGTTATTGATGAAAAAGTAGTAGGGGTTGTGGATGCGTCACCGGTAAACAGAGTTCCCCCCTGCAGTGAGGCTTGCCCTATAGGTATGGATATCCCCGGTTATGTTCTTGCTGTGTCCCAGGGCAAGTTCAAGGAAGCTATGGAAATAATCCGGGATACCAACCCTTTTCCTCATGTTACCGGAAGGGTTTGCCACCACCCGTGCGAGCTTGAGTGCCGTAGAATTGCTATTGATGAACCTATCGCCATTGAATGGATCAAACGGCTGGTGGCTGATTATTCTCTAAAGTCTGGAGAAAAACCTGTCCCAGTTAAGAGGACGAGAAAGGAAGAAGTAGCCATTATTGGTTCAGGACCAGCTGGTCTGACTGCCGCCCACGACTTAGTGAAAGCGGGGTATGGTGTTACCGTTTATGAAGCCGCTCCGGTGGCTGGCGGTATGCTAACCACCGTAATACCAGAATTCAGACTTCCCCAAGCTATGGTTCAAGCCGACATCGCTTACATTAAGGCTTTAGGAGTAAAAATTAAGACCAATACTCCGATTGGTGATGGCTTGACAATTGATAGCCTCCTCCAGAAGTATAACGCTGTTCTAGTTGCGATTGGCTGCCAGAAACCGGCTACTCTGGATATTCCCGGCTCGGATTTGAACGGTGTCTATCATGCTCTACCCTTCCTCAAGGACATTAAACAGGGCAAGAAAATTCATCTTGGCGGCAAGGTGGTAATAATTGGTGGCGGCGACACAGCCATGGCAATAGCTCGTACTGCATTACGCCTCGGGGCAAGCGAAGTGCACGTGACTTGCCTAGAATCCCGCGAAGCTATGCCTGCCCACCTATGGGAAATTGAGAACGCAGAGAGAGAAGGGGTTAAAATCCATCCCGCCCTAGCCCCCCAGCAACTCAGAAGCCACGACGCACAGAAGGTAGCCGGCATAGATTTCAAACGGGTGGCTTCCGTACAAGTAGATACTGAGGGTAAGTTCACCTGGACATTGCAAGAAGGCCCAGGCAGCGAATACTCAATGGATGCTGATGCGGTAGTAATAGCTATCGGGCAGACTGCTGACATCTCATTCCTAGATGGAGATGGCAAACTGAAAGTAACCCCCCGCGGCACGCTGGCAGTCAACCCTGAGACCTCAGCCACCAATGTCCCTGGACTTTTCGCCGCTGGAGACGTTATCGCCGGTGCTAGCACAGTAGTAGAGAGTATAGCCGCCGGACGTAAGGCAGCTTCTTCCATCATCAAGTACTTAGGCGGTGCTGAACCAACAAAACCAGAAGCCAAAGAATTATTCCAGCCCAAGCCAGAGATGAGGTCTGATTTCATAGGTGAAAAACATCGCCAAGGGATGCCCACTCTGCCAGCTAATGAAGCGATTCGCTCTTTTCAAGAAATCGAGCTGGGTTACAGTGACCAGATAGGAATGGAGGAAGCTAATCGCTGTATGAACTGTGTTACCCAGTGCATTAAAGGAGCCACTATTCCCGATGTCATGTATCACCCTGACCGATTATTGTATCCGTTAAAGAGGGTTGGGCAAAGAGGAGAAGGCAAATGGGAGCGCATATCCTGGGACGAAGCAATAAGTACCATTGCCGGGAAATTGAACGAGATAAAAGAGAAATACGGACCAGAGGCTATTCACATCTCGTGTGGTTCCGGTCAAAAGCATGTAGGACTGGAGACTATATCAATAGCTGAGAAACTATGGCCCTGCCCAAATACCCACTGGGG
>JBHIFE010000058.1:0-8389 GCA_046760985.1 Dehalococcoidales bacterium | reverse complement strand
ACAATAACCCCAATGCCGCTCAGACTCAATAACAACCAAGCGTAACTTCTACCCTTCCGGTGCAGTAGCCATGCCGCTGTACCGAGCATGATGGCTGAGACAACTACCATAACCATTATATCCAAAGCACCCTCGCCGGGAGCTACTGGGGTCACAAGCCAATAGATAGTTTCGGCAGAACCGGCCACTGCAAGCACGGACGGGCTTTCCTCTATGGTAATGGCTGCAGGAGTACGTTCGCCGGGGTCAACCCTTACAGTAGCACTCGAGACGCTGAAACCTGGTATAGCATACCTTGGGTTCTCCGTTTCAGCGAATTCTACATCCAGCGCAACCTCACCTTCGTTCTCCAAGTAAACCATCAGTACCGCTTCCTCCCAGCCTTCCTGTTCAGATGGTCTCCAAACCAAGGTATTGAGGTCCGGTATATTGGCTCCTCGCCACTCCGTCTCGTAGTCCTCATCCAGATATACTCTCAAACCGTATAGGGGGTCTGAGGTATCTACCTCAGGTAGGACAGCACTGTAAATGACAAAAGCAACAACAAGGGCTCCCACCAGACATAACAGGTATGTCCAATTTATATGTTTCCCAAACCATTTCATTTCATTTTACCTACAAAGTATTTTTTATGGTTTATCAACCTCAGCCCCGGTATCCCCCTCTCCTTGATAAGGAGAGAGGGAGGGATTAGCTTTGAAGGGGTGAAACCCCTTCAATCTACCCCATTTAACTAAGGAGAGGGGGAAGATTTTGGAAGAGGGACGAAGTCCCTCTTGACACCCCTAATTATTGTCCAGAGTAGAGGCTTCGCTTCTCTTTGACTCTCCTTAAGGTATCTCACTCTTTTAGTTGTTTAATAACCAGAGGCAGTGCTGGCAAGAGGTCGGTGGCAATCATACCGGTGTCGCCCAGCTTGGTCTTGACCATCTCACCAGCCTCGCCGTGAAGGTAAACACCGAGGGAGGCGGCGTCAAAGAGGGATAGCCCTTGTGCCACCAGCCCGGCTATCGCCCCGGTCAGCACATCTCCGGTTCCGGCTGATGCCAGCCCGGGATTGGCTATAGGGCTAATCCTGGCATGTCCTTCTGGGGTAGCGATAACAGTATGAGCTCCCTTCAAAACAATTGTTTTCTGCCACTCTTGGGCTAACTTTTTGGCTATGCCAGCTCTATCCGATTGTATCTCGGCTACTGATAGCCGGCTCAGTCTTGCCATTTCACCCGGGTGTGGAGTAAGTATAGCATCGTTGGCTAGCTGTTGCCACCAGTTTGGGATTTTAGCCAGAGTGTTAAGGGCATCAGCATCAAGGACTAGTGCGGGTAGTCTCTTCTGGAAAAGTAGGGAGCTGATAAACTCAATAGCTGATTGGCTTTGTCCCAGTCCACAGCCTAAAAGCAGGACATTATAATCGCTGAGCTGCTGGCTGATGGGCTCGGCAGCTTGGGGTGAGATAATACCGGGTTGGGATTCAGGCAGGGGGAGATAGGTAACCTCGGTTAGCTTGGCAGCCAGGATAGGCTGCAGGCTAATGGGTGTAGCCAGGGTTACTAATCCTGCCCCGACTCTGATAGCACCACTGCAAGCCAGGTAGGCAGCACCAATGTAGTTAATTGAACCAGCCACCACCAGCACTTTACCAAAGGTCCCCTTGTGAGCGTTAAGTGGACGCTCAGGCAGGACAGTTCTAGCCCATTCAGCGGTGATAAGCTCAGTAGTTACTGATTCAGCCAGGTAGCTGGGTATGCCAATATCAGCTATGGTTACTTTACCCACCCTTTCTGCCCCGGGGAAGTTGAATAGACCCGGCTTGGGGAAACCAAGGGTAATGGTATTATCGGCGTGAAGGCAGGCAGGGTCTACGGCACCGCTATCAGCGTTGAGCCCAGAGGGTAAATCTAGGGCAATGAGGCGAAGTCCGGTCTGTTCTCTTCTGGCTCTGCTTACTCTGTCCAACACCTGCTGGAAGGTGCCGCGAAGCGGGCGGACCTTACCGGTGCCGAAGAGAGCATCAATAACACAGTCAGTTGATGCCAATAATTCATCAAATTTAGCCAAGTTTTTATCCTGAGTAGCTTCAACGCAGGTCATGCCACGTTGCTGAACCAGCTCAAGGTTTGAGTCATTTAGTCTCTGGCTACAAAGGTAGATGCTGACCTTAGCCCCCCAGTCATGAAGGTGACGAGCAGCGACTAACCCGTCTCCGCCATTGTTACCGGGTCCTATCAAGAACAGGAGGTGTTGCTGGTCAATTGTGCTGAGAATTTGACTGACTTCTTTAGCTACGGCTTTGCCAGCATTTTCCATCAGCACATCGGTGGGTAAGCCAATTTTGGCACATTCCTGTTCTATGTGGTGCATCTGCTGGCTGGTTACAATTTTCATGGTAAAATGTCCAGATGGTTGATGATTTGAGTGTAGCAATATCCTTGACTACGGTCAAGGGATTTATTTTATTTTGGTGACCTCGCCCCCTGTGTCCTTATTTAAATCCCTCTCGCTCTCCCTTTAAGAAAGGGAGAAGTTCTCCCCCCTTGGCAAAGGGGGATAAATGGGGATGGGGTTACCAAGTTACTACGGGAATTTATTGCGGTGTATAATATCTTTCAGCTTTCTTTTGGGAATATGACGCACGCCTTGGCTATCTACCCAGCGTTTAATTGAGTCGGTGGCTACTTCCAGAACCGGACTCTCGTCAGGAAAACCTAGCGCCAGTCCCAAAGCAATCTCATATTTATCAGGTATATTCAGAATCTGCTTCAGTTTGCTTTGCTTAAACGAGGCTATAGTGCAACTACCTATTCCCTGCTCCAGGGCAACTAGCATCATATTCTCCGCTGCCATGCCAACATCGTAACCGGTCTCTCGTACATTTCCACCAAGTTCAGCCTCTAATGGTTTGTTTACTAGGGTAATAATATAGGCTTTGGGTCGGCGCCCTGATGGCCACCCCTCTTTTGGTCTGGGCACTCCGAACCAGCTCCCTACCGCATCAAATACTTGGGGTAATAGCTGCTCATCATCAACTATGATATGCTCGCAGAGTTGGCGATTTGCTGCCGATGGTGCTAACCTAGCCGCATTGACGCATTTCTCCAGGACATCATAAGGTACCGGTATATCTTTAAATTCCCTTATTGACCGCCGTTTGGTAACTGCCTCATAGACATTCATTAAAGTTTCTCCTCCTTTTGTTGAGATTCCTTGAATTGCTTAAGTTTTTTCGTCATCGCCTTCCAGTGGCTTCCTCTCCAGTAGATTCGGTGGCAAGAAGGGCACTCCACATACTGGCTTTGCGTTTGGAAAACATGGGGTGGCACTCGTTTTTTGACCTGGTTCTTAGTCTTCCCGGTTAAGGGTTGGTTGCATTCCAAACAGAGAGCAAATGGACGGAATTGGCAGTCCAAGTTCAGTGTCTCTATTACCTGACGCATCTGTGATTCCGGTTCCTCGCTACTGATTAGAATAGCCTTGAGTCGCCCGCTGGTTACCAGCCCCCGTTTCATAATTTCGGTGTCCCGGGTTAGTATCACCCTGCCTTCGGCTAGTGCTCTAGCCACCATACGGGAGTCGTCACTGCCGGCAAAGAAGACGGTATCATACCCCATTATCCTGAGCCATTTGGCTAGTTTACCTACATTGTTGTCAACAATAAATTTTAGCTCGTTTATCGGACTTATCCCCCTATTTATAAGTGAATTAGCATCCCTTCTCGGGCTAGGCTAATCGGATTATTTAAGGACTTGGCTATCACGGCTATTTCAGCTTCTATTTCCTTCTCCTGTATGGGGGTCATATGAACCAAAACTACCTGTGGCAGGTAGCCTTTAAGCTCTTGGAAGTAACTTAGCTCTTCTTTGAGTAAGTTTGGGGTGAGGTGCAGCAGCCTACGGGCATCTTCTTCATACCTGTTTGGGGCGGTAACCTCGGTGATAAGTAGTTGGGGTGATACATGCCGCCAACAGTCAGCCAAGTCTGGTCCGGTATCTCCGGTATAAAATACTATTTTACCATCGGGTGAGGTAATCTGGTAGCCTACAGTGGGGGTGGAGTGATTGGTTGGTACAGTCAGAATGCTATAGCCAGCAATTTGCTTAACTTTGTTTGGCTCTATTATGGTGAAATTAATGATTGGATTCCCCTCCGGCTTTTCCAAGAAATGGGAGTAAATTTTGCCATTCAACACATGGGTTGCCAGGGCGTCATAAACAGTTTGGGTGGAGTAAACATTGACCGTGGTTTCGTGGAAGAGGGCATTCATGCCGATAGCTGGGATGTCTCTAATATGGTCATAATGTTGATGAGTGAGTAGAATCGCCTTGATTCTCAATTGGGCTTCAAATGACAGGCTGGAGGTGAGGGCACCAGCGTCTATCGCTAGGATATCATCAATTAACAGACTGACGAGCCTTGTATTTTGTGATTCACAGTTATGTGCGCCTAGAAACTGAATTTTCATCGTTTCTACCTCACCCTCTTTAGATTTTATTAAGTAACCCCATCCCCCTCTCCTTATTTAAATCCCTCTCGCTCTCCCTTTAGGAAAGGGAGAAGTTCTCCTCTTCTGAAAAATTTGTCTTTTAATCTGAGATAAGGAAGGGATTAAAGTTGGTTTCGTAGTCATAAGTGTCAATTGCCTCTTTTTTCTTCAAGGAATTTACTATGGTGTAGGTGGCTGGAGTGGCAACGGCTTCAATGAGGGTCTTTGCCAGCCAATGATACAAAATCATTATTGGCACGAAGGAAGGGGTGCCAATGAAAGCTAGGGTAATAAATATTAGAGTATCCAGCCCTTGACCAACTATAGTGGAGCCGATAGTCCGGCTCCATAACCAGCGACCTCGGGTCAAAATTTTCATCTTTGCCAGGACAAAAGAATTGGCGAACTCCCCGGCAAGATAGCCGCAGAAGGAGGCGGCGAGTAGTCTTGGTGTATAGCCCAGAATGCTCTGGTAGGCTTCTTGCTTTTCCCAGAAAGGGGCTGGAGGGAGAATCTGTCCCACCCAGGCAAAGATGACGAAGATAAGATTGCAAATGAAGCCAAGCCAGATGACCTTTCTTGCCCAACGATAGCCATAGACCTCGGTGAGGATGTCGCCGAAGATATAGCTTAGCGGAAAGACGAATATGGCGGCAGGCAGGATAACGAAACCGAGGCTTATTACCTTTACGGCAATGATATTGGCGGTGATTAGGCAGGTGATGAAGACGGCAGAAATAATTACCAATCGGTGTGAGACATTCATTATCTAAACTGAAGCCTTCATTGAGCACATACTGAGGTTTCTAAATCCAGCGCTGACGACGGAAAAAGTAGAGCATCCCGCCAATAATTACCAGACAGATAAGGAATACATAAAGAAAAGAGAGGTTGGAAGCTTGGAAGGGTCCCAAAGGAATATTCATTCCAAAGATGCTGGCGACTACAGTAATGGGCAGCAGGATAGTAGCGATGATGGTCAGCATTCGCATGACCTCATTGGTACGATTACTAGCCAGTGAGTCATAGGTATCGTTTAGCCCTTCAATTACCTCTTTATATTCATCTAGAGCATCCCAAATCTTATCCACGTGGTCAACGGTATCGCCGAAGTAAACGGCTAAATCCATCTTGGTAAAGCGGCGGATTTTAGGTTCTAGGCTGCTGATAACGGCTCTCATCGGCCAGATAATGCGGCGGAAGGAGATTATATCGCGCCGGAGATCGGAGAGTTCCCTTATTGCACCGCGTATACTGTCAGAGAAGATATTATCTTCAACCTCTTCGATATTATCCACAATCTTGTTTAGTATCGGGAAACAATAATCAACCAGTCGGTCAATGATTCGGTAGAGAAGATAGCTGGAGCCTTGACTAAGATTTTCCTGCCGTGATTCCTCGTCAATCTGGCACTCCTTGAACAGCTTAACCAGTGGCTTAAGCTCGCCTTTATGCAGGGTAATCAGGTAGTCTTCACCGATAAACACCGATAACTGACTGGGTGTAGTTACCCGAGCTTCTTTATTGAATACCGGGAAGTGGAAGACCAAGAACAGGTAGTCTTCATATACGTCTATCTTAGGTCGCTGGACACGGCTGAGACAGCCCTCTAAATCCAGGGGATGGAAGGGGTAGTTTTGAGCCAAATATTCTGTCTCTCGCTCGGTAGGTTTTTCAATGTTGACCCAGGTCAGGTTATCCCAGCTAAGCGACTCCACATTTAGTTCTTTTTCTTTTTTACTGACTTCGGGGATAGCCATGATAAATTACCCTTTTGCCAAAAGTCTGATATATTCTACCACATTTGCTAAAAGGTGAACAGACCTGCTCCACCGCTTACTTCAATGGTTTCACCGGTGAGATAACTTGACTCCTCGGAAGCAAGGAAGACGAGTACATTACTCACCTCCTGTGGGTCACCGGCACGGCGCATGGCTATGCTTCTGATGATGCGCTCACGGAACTCTGGGGCTACTTGGTGGAAGGCTCCGGCATCAAAGGCGCCAAGCACCAGGGCGTTGCAGGTTACACCTTTGCGGGCTCCCTCCAGAGCTACTGTCTTGGTGAGACCGATGAGCCCAGCCTTGGTGGCGGCGTAGCTGCACTGCCCCATGCCACCCATGGTGCCGGTGATGGTGGAGATATTAATGATACGACCCCATCCTCGCTCTATCATACCCGGCATACAACATTTGATGGTGTTGAAAGCTCCGGTTAAGTTGACACTCAGGTCATAGTCCCAATCCTTCTTATCCATATTGACTAGGGTGACTGCTCGCACGATGCCAAAAGCGGCGTTATTGACCAGGATATCAATAGGTCCCAGTGTCTTTTCTATTTTTCTAACCCCTGCCCGAACCTCATTCAAGTTAGCCACGTTCATCTTGACCGCTATTGTTTTTCTGCCCAAGGCTCGGATCTGTTTAGCTATGGCTTCGGCTTTCTCCATGTGTCTATATCCAAGAACAGCGACATTACATCCAGCTTTAGCGAGGGACAAGCAATATACTCCACCCATTCCACCCGAGCCACCGGTAACCATTGCCACTTTACCTTTAAGATTCATAAATTACTTTCTCCTTACTTCGGTACTGTTCTTTATCTTGAAAGTCATTTGGCTTTGTAGACGGGCTTTCTCTTTTGGAGGAAGGCGGTAGTTCCCTCAGTATAATCCTCGGTAGTCATGACGTAGGCTTCTAGAGCGTTCTCCAGTCCTAAGCCATCCTCTAAAGTTAGGCTATTTCCTCTAATCATAGCCTCTTTGGCTGCTCTCACTGCTAGAGGTCCTGCCCGGCAAATAACCTCAGCCCATTCCTTGGCGGTAGGCATCACTGCTTCCGGAGGAACGACTATGTTTACCAAGCCGATGCGATATGCTTCCCGAGCATCAATAGATTTTCCGGTAAGTACTAGCTCGGCTGCCTTGCACCAGGGAACCATTCGTGGCAACCTCTGAGTACCTCCCCAGCCGGGTATCAGACCAAAGGTTACCTCTGGTAAACCAAGGCGAGCCTTCTCTGAAGCTATTCTTATGTCGCAAGCCAGAGCCAATTCCAAGCCACCCCCCAGTGCCGCACCATTGATAGCGGCAATAAGTGGCTTCCATAGCTCCAGTCCACGCATGGGGGTAGCTGGTATTGCTTGGGGATGCTTCTGGAGATGCTCTTTCATAAAGGGCAGCAAATCTTTTATATCGGCACCAGCGCAAAAAGCTTTATCACCAGCACCGGTAATGATGCCCACCCATAGTTCAGGGTCATCACGGAAGTCCGTCAGCACTTCGTGCAATTCTTGAATGGCGGGCACATCTATAGCATTCCGTGCCTCCGGGCGATTAATAGTAAAAATAGCAATTCTGCCTTCCTTCTTATAGTCAATAGCCACGATAAGTCTCCTTATTCTTATTCTTTGGCGATTATTAACTTGAAAGTGCTAGGTTGGTAATTAAGAGCTTGAAGAACATTGTCCCGGGCGAACTTTCCCTTAGTGGGAGCTTATTTCAGGTGTGTAATATCGCTAGATTTTAACAGAGGGCTTAGCTTACGTCAAGCTAAAAAGTTGCTGGTTATATACGGGAGGTGATACAATGCATCTGTAAATCTCTCCGAGCCTGTTCTCCTGAAGGTATATCTATGGAGACTGGCCAATGGGTATCGTTGGAAACGGCGGTACCTCCCGTGTTTGGAAAGGAGGATTTGTCTTGACCGAGTCTGACAATTCACTCATTCGCGTCGCCATTCTGTTTCTCTTTTTCCTAGTCGCAGTAGCGGTGGGCTGCACTCCTTCAACCGCATCACCAATACCATGGCAACCAAGGCTAAGAGTGGCAACAACCACCAGTCTATATGATACCGGTCTCTGGGGATACTTAGAGCCCATGTTTGAGAAGGAGTATGATGTTGAGTTAGA
>JBHIFE010000057.1:0-8397 GCA_046760985.1 Dehalococcoidales bacterium | reverse complement strand
CGGCAGTGGCAAGAGCACCCTCATTGATGAAATCCTACATAAAAAGCTAGCCCAGATGTTTTATCGGTCAAGGGAAAGGGCTGGTGACTGTGATGAGATTATCGGTGTGGAGTATATTGATAAAGTAGTCAATATTGACCAGTCTCCTATTGGACGCACTCCTCGTAGCAACCCGGCTACCTATACTGGAACCTTTACCCCGGTTCGTGAGCTTTTCGCTACTGTGCCTGAGGCTCGGATGAGAGGCTACCCACCGGGGCGGTTTTCGTTTAATGTTAAGGGTGGACGCTGCGAAGCCTGCCGCGGCGAGGGATTTATCCAGATTGAGATGCAGTTTTTGCCTGATGTAACCGTTCCCTGTGAGGTGTGCAAAGGAAAGCGTTATAATCGCGAGGCGCTGGAGATTAGATTTAAGGGTAAGAACATAGCTGAGGTGTTAGATATGACAGTAGAGCAAGCCCTGTCTTTCTTTGTGCATTTCCCTAGGGTAAGGGCTAAGCTGGAGACCTTAAATGATGTGGGGTTAGGTTATATTCGTCTCGGGCAGCCAGCACCTACCCTTTCCGGTGGTGAAGCACAGCGAGTAAAGTTGGCTACTGAGCTGTCAAAGCGGTCTACAGGGAGGACATTATATATCCTTGATGAACCTACTACTGGTCTCTCTTTTGAGGACGTAGCAGCACTACTCCGAGTACTACAGCGTCTGGTTGAAGCTGGTAACACGGTGATTGTCATTGAGCATCACCTGGATGTGATTAAGAATGCTGATTATATTATTGACCTTGGACCTGGAGCTGGTGATAAGGGTGGCTATGTCGTGGCTAAGGGGACCCCTGAGGAAGTATCTCGAGTGGGAACTTCAGCCACCGGGCGGTATCTGGATAGAGTGCTACCTAAAGATATTGAGCCGGCTTTGACCGGTTAATCGTATTACTGGACTTATGCTGATTTTATGATTAAACTAGAAGCGAGGCAGAACGAATGGATCGCGAAGAGGTAATTGATTCGATTAAAGCTAATGTTGAGAATGAAAACCTGGTGAAGCATATGCTGGCTACTGAGGCTATTATGCGAGCTCTAGCCCGGCGCTTTGGTGAGAATGAGCAGGAGTGGGGTCTTACCGGGCTACTGCATGATATAGATGTAGAGCTTACCGAGGGAGATATGGACAGCCATAGTAAGCTGGGAGCTGACCTGGCGAGGGAACTCGGAGCTAGTGAGATTATGTCTCATGCTATCCTCTGCCATAATGAGCGGCATGGTGTCCCTTGTGAGACGAAGCTGGACAAGGCTTTATTTTGTGCTGACCCGCTAACTGGTTTAATCATAGCGGCTGCCCTGGTCCGCCCGGACAAGAAATTAGCTGGTCTTGAGGCTAATTCAGTGAAGAAAAAATTTAAGGAAAAGGGCTTTGCTGCCGGGGCGAATCGGGAACAAATTGCTTTATGCAGTGAAATTGGACTCGAGCTCGATGAGTTTATTGAGCTGGGGCTGGAGGCAATGAAGGGGATTGCTGACGACCTGGGGCTATAAGATTGCTAGCTTACTGACAGTGTTGAGCCTTCGGCGGTTTTGATGACATCAATTCGGGCGGGAAAAGCATCTCTAAGTTCCTCAATGTGAGTAATGACAATTATCTTGTCAAAATCGTCTTGAATGGAGTTTATCGCCTCTTTAAGTTTTTCTAGACCGGTACTATCTTGGGTGCCGAAGCCTTCGTCAATGATTAGGGTGGGGAGTGGTGCCCCAGCTCGCCTGGCTAATAGCTTGGATAGAGCAATGCGAATGGCAAAGTTGATCCGGAAGGCTTCACCACCGCTAAACATTTCATAATTTCGCATTCCCAGTTCGTCAGAAATGTTGATATCCAAAGTTTCAATAACGTCTCCCTTCTTTGATTCCCTTTGGGTTTCAAACTTCACATGCATTCTATTATCGGTCATGCGTCCCAATAGTTTATTGGCTTCGACTTCAATCTCAGGGAGTGCCATTTCAATGAGCAAGGCTTGTATTCCCCCCTTGCCGAAAGCTTTAGCCAGTTCTTTATAAATACTTTCCTGTTTTGTGGTTTGAGCCAGTAGCCCCTCCTTTTCCTTCTTTTTAATCTCCAGTTCAGTGCAACGCTGTAACTTTGCCTTCACACCCCACAATATCTCTTGGGCTTGCTTCTGTTGTGTAACTAGCGCTTGGTGCTCAGTTTCAGCTTGAGCGATATCGTTGACTAGTTGCGGGAGCAAGTTGACTTCCGTGGTTAAGCCCTGTCTTTTTTGATTATCAGTCTCTAGGCTGTGTCGCAGTTCCTGAGTCGCTACCTCAGTTCTTGAAGCTGCCGCCTTTTCTTGGTTAATGAGCCGGTCAGCTTCTTCCAGCTTTAGCTTGGAACTTTCATACTGTTCCAGATTGGTCAGTTGATGCCGCACCTGTTCATGCTGTTCCGAATTGTAGTCAAGTTTGGCTAATTCACCTTCAACTTCCTTTAATGCTTCTTGTTCAATAGTGGCAAAATCCTTGCTGGCTAGGTGCAGTTCAATTTTAGACAGCCTTCTTCTCTCTTCGGCTAACTGTTTATCTGCCTCTTCAGACTCAGTCATCTCCTTTTTAAGGATGCTGACTTTACTTTGTGCCGAGATTTTCTCCTGGTTTAGTTGTACTTCCACCTGAGATATTTCCTCTTCCAGCGACTTAAGCTCTACTTTCTTTTGAGCTAGCTCGGTTTGAGTTGATTGTAGGGAATAGGATTTATCCTGTCTATCAGTGGTGTATTTTGACTCAATAAGCCTTAGGCTGTTTATCTCAAGCTCCCGTTCACATAAGGGACATTTAGCCTCAGTTTGGCTGGACAGGAGGTCAAGTTTTTCGCCTATCTCCCTTATTTCCTTTTCTAGCTGGGTTTTATTAGACTCTAGATAATTGACCTGAGTCTGTATTCCTTGGCTAGTTCGCTTTTTCTGGCTTAGCCTTTCTTCTTGTTCCGTCAACTGATGTAATTGAGCCTGGGACTGCTGCAGCTGATTCTTGAGCCGGGGTAATTTCTGTGACTCGGATTCCAGTTGGTTGATTTTACTTTGAGTTAGGGCATGGTCTTTGACGAGCTCTGCTTGTGCAGTGTCAATAGCCTTGATTAACTGACTCTTGCGCTCGTTTAGTTTGACCAGTGTCCCTAACTTTTGATTGAGTTCATCATTTAATTTCTTAGTTTTAGTAAATTGGGCATAGCCTTCTTCTATAACGGAACGCTGGGCGATTAGCTCTTCATACTCTTTGATGTGGAAGCGATGTTGCTTAATCTGCTCATCCAAGAGCGCCAGGCTTCTTTCTCTTTCCCTTATTTGTGTCTCTAGTTGTTCTAATTGTGCCTTTTTTCTTTCCAGAGATTCCTTTTCCTGACGTAGCTCGTTTAGTCTGGATTCTTTTTCTTTGGTTACTTTTTCTATTTGAGAGAGTTCACTTTGCGCTTGTTCAAACTCGGCTTGATAGGTTGGCTTTTGGGCTAGTTCGTCATTAATGTCTTGGATAGCACTTTCCAGTTGTGCCTTTCCCGTTTCTTGCTGTTTAGCCAGCTCCTTGGCTTGTGCTTCCAGTTCATCATAGAAGGAAAGTCTGAGTATGTTGGCTAGCACTTCCTTGCGCTCGGCTGGTCGTTTGATGGTGAATTCATCGGCGTGACCCTGCCGCAGGAGAGCGCTGTTAATGAAGGTTTCATAGTCCATATGTAGGGTGTCGGTAATTTTCTGCTGTGTTTGGGCAATAGTGTTGCCGGTGATTGACCTAAAGCCATCATCGGTAGCTATCTGAAATTCTAGCATGGGTTGTCCCCGGCTTCCTCGTCGTCGTTGAGGCTTGGAACGCTTACGTATGATGCGGTAGGTTTGTTGCCCGACAGCGAAGTCAAACTCCACCTCCATCTCTCTCCGACCGGTGTGAATTAGGTCGTCATCACTTTTAGCCCGAGCTTGTCCCCATAGTGCCCAGGTCATAGCATCAATTAAAGCTGACTTACCATTGCCATTATCACCAGACAGACAGGCGGTGTGGATACCTTCAAGGTGGAGCGGGGGCACATTCTCTCGGTAGCACATAAAGTTGCGCATTCTTAACTTAATGGGGATCATTTTTCAGTTCCTCTGATGCCTTTGTTTACCTATTTTAGCATAATTAGCAATTAAGATGATTATCAAAAAATTCTTTTCCAGGGTATTGACAAAAGACATATTTCAGTCTATAATATGGACACTTGGCACCTTCAGGCTTGTTCACCTTTTTCCTCCTTTCCTGGGGAGACTAAGGGGGTAAGACGGTAAGGCAAGAGCCAGGCATTGAAGAATTGCTTTTCTATCAGAACGAAGCCCCCTTAGTCTCCTTAGTATTCCAAAGACAAGAATCTTAGCTTGACGACTATGTTTTCCCCGGTTAGAATGAGCTCGGCTAGATGTTTGAAGTTCTTAGTGATAAGTTAGGGGAAGTATTCCGCCGGTTGGGGAGTAAGGGCAGACTGGGGGAAAAAGATATAGATGATGCCCTGCGTCAGGTGCGTTTAGCCCTTCTGGAGGCGGATGTAAACTTTAAGGTGGTCAAGGATTTTACCGCCAGAGTGAGGGAGCGTGCTCTTGGTGCTGAAGTATTGGAGAGCCTGACCCCAGCCCAGCAGATAATCAAGATTGTTAATGAAGAACTTATCGCTATTCTGGGTGGGGGGCAGAGTCGCCTAGTAGCATCACCTCATCCTCCATCCGTAGCCATGCTGGTCGGGCTACAGGGTTGTGGTAAGACTACCACTGCGGCTAAGCTAGCACTTCATTTGAAGCGTGCTGGACAGCGTCCTTTACTGGTGGCTGTTGATAATCGTCGCCCGGCAGCTGTAGAACAGCTAGTTATCCTGGGTAAGCAGTTTGATATTCCGGTTTATAGTGAAGCTCCCGGCGCTGTGAGTAGAGATATTTGTGCTCATGCTTTAACTAAAGCCAAGGCTCTAGCCGCTACTTGGGTGGTAGTTGATACCGCGGGTCGCCTCCATATAGACGAGGCAATGATGGCAGAATTAGCTCAGGTTAAAGAGGAGTTAAAGCCAGTTGAGATATTACTAGTGGTTGATGCCATGACTGGTCAGGATGCGGTGCGGGTGGCTGAGGATTTTCACTCTAGGGTAAGTCTGACTGGGCTTATCCTGACCAAGATGGATGGGGATGCTCGGGGTGGGGCGGCTCTCTCTATCCGGTGGGTTAGCGGGGTGCCGATTAAGTTCATTGGTATTGGCGAGAAGGTTGATGCCTTTGAGCCTTTTTATCCTGACCGTTTGGCATCACGCATCTTGGGAATGGGTGATGTAGTTACCTTCATTGAGAAGGCTGAAGCGACCTTTGAGGAACAGCAGGTTAGGGAGCTAAAGAAGAAGGTAGAAAGAGCCAGTTTTAATTTAGACGATTTCCTCTCACAGTTGAGAACAGTTGAGAGAATGGGGTCGATAACGCAATTGATTGAGATGCTGCCCGGTTTATCGCAGCTGGCAGGACGACTACCCGCGGGCATTGAGGAAAAGCAGCTAAAGAAGATTGAGGCGATTATACTTTCTATGACCCCTGAGGAAAGGCGTAATCCGAGTATTATTGGTGGTAGTCGGCGGCGTCGTATTGCTCGGGGTAGTGGGGTAAACCCCTCGGATGTTAATCAACTGCTCAACCAGTTTCATCAGATGCAGAAGCTGATGAGGATGGGGATAAAAGGGAAACTGCCACGGAATTTGATGACAATGTTCCGGTAGTTTTTATTCCAGGTAATCCTTTAGCTTTCGGCTTCGGCTGGGGTGGCGTAGTTTACGCAGCGCCTTAGCTTCGATCTGGCGGATTCGCTCTCTAGTTACGTTAAATTCTTTCCCCACTTCCTCTAGGGTCCGACTCCGCCCGTCCTCAAGACCAAATCTAAGCTGGAGTACTCGCTGCTCTCGGGGAGTAAGGGTATAGAGTACATCCTCAATTTGCTCCTTCAAGAGCTGCTTGGAAGCGGCATCAACTGGTGGTAAAGCGTTCCGGTCCTCTATGGAGTTACCTAAGGGGCTGTCTTCTTCTTCACCTATCGGTGATTCTAAGGATATCGGCAGTTGCGATACCTTGACTATCTCTCTGACTTTTTCTGAGGATATTTCCATTTCCTTGGCAATTTCGGTAGAGGTAGGCTCCCGTCCATATTCCTGGGCAAGACGGCGACTTGTTTTTAGCAGTCGATTAATGGTCTCAACCATATGAACCGGAATGCGAATAGTACGAGCTTGATCAGCTATAGCTCGGGTGAGAGCCTGACGAATCCACCAGGTGGCATAGGTGCTGAATTTATAACCCTTACGATAATCAAATTTCTCTACGGCTCTCATCAGTCCAATGTTTCCCTCCTGGATAAGATCAAGGAGGGACATACCTCGTCCAATATGTTTCTTAGCTACGCTGACTACTAGGCGTAGGTTAGCCTCAATGAGATGCCTTTCTGCCTTTTTAGCCTCATCCTCAATATTCTTCAGGTATGCTTCCAGTTCCTTTTCCTGAGCTTGAAGGGAACTAATGAAGGCACTCTTTGTTACCAGTTTCTCTATACCAGCTAGAGAGACATTGTCTCCGATAATATCAAGGGCTTTCTTTGGTATCAGTTTGCTGTTTAGCGATAGCTTAATAAGAATCTGTTCTGTTTCAGATGTGGACTTTCCTATTTGGGAGGCGATAGCATGGATTAATTGCTGGTCTATCGTATTGTCAATGCTATCTCGTAGTTTGGCATTGGAGATGCTCTCTATGAAGCTGGTGGTTGGGGTTAAGCCAAACTGTTCTTGAAGGAGACCGATAATAGAAGAAGCCTGCCCCACTTCCTTAAGCATGGCAAGTATCACTTCAGTTGCTGAAGGTGCCCTGCCATGTTTCTGTAGGTATTGTTGTCTTATCTCGTTGATACGTTTACCCTCTCCCATCTTCTTGGCTAGAACTTTTTCATCCTCAGCAGTGAGGAGGTGCACCCTACCAATCTCGTGAAGGTATATGCGAACCGGGTCATCAGCTATCTCTTGCTCCTCCAATCCTCCGGGTGGTGCTTCTAATTCTAAATCTGCCGAGGACTCGGGTTTCTCAATCTCAAGGTGTTTTGCCTCGTGCCATAGTTTGTCCGGCTCAGTTACACCCTCGTGCTCTAATTCCTCATCAAGTTCGTGAGAGGAGGCATATAGTTCCTCTTGGGCCAGTTCTTCGTCGCTCTCGTCTTTGTGAGGAAACTGTGAATTGTTCTTATCTTTTTCCAGGCTCATTCCTCACCTCCTTGTCTCCAACCCCCTTTTGCCTTTTTGGGTATAGATTTCTCTCAGTTGAAGGGCTGGCTCCATCCTTTCCTTTTCAAGCTTAGCTAAGTCAGCGCCACTGCCTCCTGACTCTGCTTCCAGAGCAAGTTTCTCCGCTTTCTTTCCTTCCATATCTTTATAATACCATTCTTTTAACCGATGGGTACAGTCAATGTATTTTTCTTCGATGTAGTTTGGCGGTAAGCTCCGGTTTATGAGAGAATCAAGATGCTCATGAATAGCTGTATCCAGGTTTTTCTTAAGTGATGTTAGATCATTAGCCTGTTGCCAGGCGATAAAGATTTCACGGTTTTCGCTATTGCCAAAATATTCGGGGGAGAGGTCTACTTGGCTGCCTTTAAGTTCAGGATGTTGCAATAAAAGGGCTAGGCAATATTCCTCACGGGGGTTGGATACGAGTGAGCGTACAGTTCGAGTTACCGTTTTTTCTTTCCTGTCAACAATTTTGCGTTTTTCTGGAAAAGGCACCATTACTCTCAACGCACCTTCCAGTTCATGGGAGCTTATCTGGACTAAGCGAGCCAGCTTCTGTCGATAGTGGGCATAGCGGACAGAATTGCTTATTTGGGCTACGATGGGTAGAAGATTCTCTATGGCAATGGACTTACCCTTTGCTGTAGTAAGGTCCAGTTTGGAGATGACCATATCAAAGATGTAGTCAAGTACAGGTACAGCCTCTTCCACCAGATGTCGCCATTTTTCGCTATCTTCTTTGATAACATCATCAGGATCTTTTCCACTGGGCAGTACGAAAATGCTTACCTCTGTATCAAGAACGTTCTGACTTATATAACTTGGCCCAAAAATGCGACGTTTGCGAACTTCACCTTCGTTTAGAGATAATATTGGTCTGTTGGGGTCAATGTCCTGTCTGTCTTCTAGATCTTGTTCTGATGGTTGAATAGCTGTTTCTCCCGCACTTTTGCTTGCTTCTCGACCTGCAATGTCGGCATCCATTGCAAGGACTATGTTCCTTGTTAACCTCTTTAGGGAACTGACCTGTTTCTTGGTAACTGAGGTTCCCATGGAAGCGACTACATTGCTGAAGCCATTTTGGTGGGCGGTAA
>JBHIFE010000056.1:0-9002 GCA_046760985.1 Dehalococcoidales bacterium | reverse complement strand
ATAATCCAAAAATGAATATTACGTATCATCCTAGCTAGTTGTAACGAGGGCAACTTCACCATTCGATTCATAAAAGTCACCTTAATCAAGATCATCAAGAGTAAAAAAACCAGCCCGTAGCGCGGTGATAACGGCTTCAGTTCGGCTGCTAACCTTTAGCTTAGAGAATAGCTCCGCTAAGTAACTCTTCACCGTATATTCGCTTAGGTCAAGTCTCCGAGCAATATCTCGATTACTCAGACCTCTTGCCGCTAGTCCTAGGATTTCTCGTTCCCGAGCGGTCATTTTTTCGCCAGCGTCAAGCGAAACTGGTTTTGTTACATGTCGAAGGGCAGATTTTATTATTCTTTGAAATATTTCGGGAGACAATACAGTTTCGCCGGTAATCACTCCACGTACTGCCTGTACAACTTCTTCACCGAAGGCTGTTTTTATTAAGTATCCAGCAGCACCAGCTTCTAATATGCTCAGAATATGCTCAGCTTCGTCATGTACAGTGAGGACAAGAACCGCTACAGAAGGGCATTTAGCTTTTATTTGTCTCGTCGCTTCAATGCCGTTAATTTTTGGCATGCTTATATCCATTATCACCACATCTGGAACTATTTCAGTTGCCATCTTAACTGCTTCCTCTCCGTTTGCAACCTCGGCAACAACTACAAAATCTGGCTGATTCTCCAGTTCACTTCGGAGTGCTTTGCGAAGTAGCGGATGGTCATCCGCCAACATTATGGTTATTTTATTCTGCTGATTGCGCTTCGGCTTAGACTCCAGTAATTCTTCCATAATACGTATTGTATCACGTAACAAATGCATTTAACACCTCTAAAGTGCCCCCACCGTTTGGAAGGATACCCCCTCTTTAGTATACGGAATGTTGCATGTTGAACGGCATGATATCTTATATCTATACTTGATCAAGGCACGTAAAAATCATATTGATAAGTATTCGGTATTAGTCTTACTTGGACGGGAGAATAATCAGTAAGTAATAGATATGGGACTGAGATAAATATAGCGGGCTCTGCCAGGGGAAACAAGGATGTCAATACTTATTTGTACCGGGGAGGCTAGGTGCTGGTGCCCCTCCCGTGTGCTATCCTTGGCGTAATCGGGCAAGTGGCATCCCGCCTGTAAATTATTAGGAGTTATAGCAGCTGTATCGTTGTTATCTATTGTAGCACAATCCTGCTGAAAGGTCAGCTTCGATATAGCCAAAATCTGGGCGTAATGCCTTATTAAGCCTGATGAAGGAGGTGATAGCTTTCAACAGAAAGGATTTGTAGACAGTTTGGTCCCACTATTGTAGTATTTTAGAAGGAGGAAAAGGTGAAAAAGAAAATATTGTTAATTCCGCTGGCGTTCTTGTTAGTTATCAGCTTGGTTGTTATTGGTTGTCCAGCCCCGGCTCCGGCACCACCACCAGCCCCAGCCCCCGCACCAGCTCCAGCGCCAGCCCCAGCCCCTACACCAGCGCCAGAGGTAGAGGTGATTACCTGGAAAACTTCGGGGCATGGTCCTGCTGCCGACAAATCTCAGGTTTATCATGACAAGTGGGCTGAGGCCATCACCGAGGCAAGCGGCGGGCGATTAGTTATCAAGGGCTTTGTCGGCGGTTCTGTGGCTCCAGCGACAGAAGAGCTTGATGCGGTAGACAAGGGTGTCCTACAGGCCGCTTATACCTGCCCCATGTATAACACTGATAAGTGGGCGGCGGCTGGTCTCATCAGCTCCAGACCGGGTGGACTGGCTGGTGAGGCTTTGCGTGTGTGGTTCAACTACGGTGGTGGTGCCGACCTGATGAATGAAATGCTGGGAGACTTCAATGCCATGACCTTCCCCGGTGCGTTAGCTCCCCTGCCTGCGGAGGTATGGGCACATTCCACTGTTCCCATAAACTCAATGGACGACATTCAGGGATTAAAGATGCGCACTGCCGGTGATGGTGGAGCAATTATAGACCGCATGGGCGGCTCCACGGTCATGTTACCCGGCGGGGAAATCGTTGAAGCTGTCCAGACGGGTGTAATTGATGCCTTTGAGTACTCCACTCCAGCGCTAAACTGGGATATGGGCTTCCAGGATGTAGCCAAGTATGTTTACTATTCTGCAACCCGGGCTCCCAGTGACCCCCAAGTATTCTTTGTCAACAAAGATGCTTGGGCGGAGCTTCCCGACGACCTCAAGCGGCTGGTGATGGACGAGACGGACAAGTGGACGCAGGCAGAGCACGAGTACCTGACCTATCACGATATCGCCGCTACCAAGAATTTCATAGATTACGGCAATGTCGTTGAGCATCTCCCTGAGGATGTGGAAAGCGCCCTACTGGCAGAAGCGAAAAAGTTTTACGATGAGAAGGCAGCTGCTGAACCGCCTATCTACGGCAAAATACTGGAATCCATGCGCGCCTTTAGGAAGGCTTACGGTGACCAGGCAGCTCTCACTACTCCGCTGGCTAAATAAATCCTAGCTGCTAGGCGGACTTAGCTTTACCCGACTGCCTCGAGAATATCGGGGCAGTCGGGTGTCAGTTTAAGAGTAATGAGAACCATACTCAAGGCAATTGATTCTATCAACCAGCGAATGGGCTCGTCAGCAAGCTGGCTTTGCCTGGCTTTGGTTTTGGTCGGGACATATGATGCCATAATGAGATACGCCTTCAATGCGCCGACACTGTGGGCATATGAAACCTCCTGCATGCTGGGCGGCACGGTCTACGTCCTGGGCTGGGCATATGACTATCTGCGCCACTCACACGTTAGGGTGGACATTTTTTATGCCCGCTTCTCCCCAAGAGGAAAGGCGATTGCCGACGTTGTTTGCGCGGCGATATTCTTTTTCCCGTTAATGGGCATACTAGTAAAAACTTCTATTTCGTGGATGCTGCGAGCTTGGTCAATTGGGGAGGTAATGAAGTATACCTATTGGTATCCACCAGCTGGACCGTATAGAACACTATTTGCTGTAGCCATATGTCTCTTTGCTCTTCAAGGTTTGGCCCAATTCATCCGCGATTTATATTTCATTATAAGGAATAAAACACTTGCTTGATTTAAGTCCGGAAATCATCACCATAATAATGCTGGGCGGTATTCTGCTGCTGGTCATGACCGGGTACCCTATAGCCCTGGTGGTAGGTAGTGTCGGGTTAATAGTCGGCTACCTGGTATTCGGGGACACGGCACTTGAAATAATGTACACTCGCGTCTACAACCTGTCGCTGAGCTACCCCTTTCTGGCGGTTCCCCTCTTCACCTTTATGGGAGTTGTACTCCAGCGCTCGGGGATAGCCGAAGGGCTATACGACGCATTATACCTGTGGCTCAGCGGGTTTAGGGGCGGGCTGGCGGTGGTCACCGTGGTATTTGGCACTATCCTTGCCGCCTGTTTGGGGGTGATTACCGCTGCTGTCACCATACTCACTCTCATTGCTCTTGCCCCCATGATCAAGAGAGGTTATGATAAGTCTTTAGCCTCTGGCTCGGTTGTCGCCGGCGGCACCTTGGGTATCCTCATCCCGCCCAGTATTATGCTGGTTGTTTACGGACCAATGGCTGGACTATCGGTAGCAAAGATGCTTATCGCCGCCATTTTCCCCGGGCTTGTCCTTTCCGGTCTTTATAATACTTACATTACCATACGGTGTTTCTTCCAGCCACACCTGGCTCCACCTATCCCGGTTGAGGAAAGGAGTGTTCCCTTTATTAAAAAGACAACCAAGCTCCTAACCTCGCTAGTCCCCCCGGTGACACTTATTCTGGCTGTCCTCGGTACTATATTTTTTGGAATAGCTCCTCCCACCGAAGCGGCAGCGGTGGGGAGCTTTGCTGCCCTCCTCTTGAGTATAGGCTACCGAAAATTCAGCTGGGGACTCCTAAAATATGTCGGAATTGAGACGCTGAGAGTGAGCGCTTTTGTCCTTCTAATAGGAACTCTCTGTTACGCCTTTGTCGGCATATTTATGAGCGCTGGTGGCGGAGAGGTGGTAACAGATGCCATCATGCGCGCCCCCTTCGGGCGCTGGGGTGCCTTTGCCCTTGTCATGCTCATCGTTTTCCTGTTAGGTATGTTTATTGAATGGATAGGGATTGTCTTCATCATTGTTCCCATAATAACACCCATTGTTGTCCTTCTCGACTTTGACCCGCTGTGGTTCGGCATGATGGTATGCATTAACCTGCAAATGGCGTTTATGAGCCCTCCCTTGGCTATGTCTATATTCGTTTGCAAAGGTACCGCTGCGCCGGAGTTGGGCATAACCATGGCTGACATCATCAAGGGGGTAATCCCCTTCATTTTGCTGGTAATGGTTGGCCTTGGGCTGTTTGTGGCATTCCCCCAGATAATCACCTGGCTGCCAGGCAAAATGATAACCGGGTGGTAGCGTAGCTACTAACCAGCTCACTCTTGCTCCCTTGTCTTTACCTTCAGCTATAAGGTATAATTGGCACACAATTCTTCTGCGGAGGCAAACGGTGTCTTGGCTCTACTATGTGGGTAGAGAAACAGTAAGGATGTTACTGCTCCTCCTGACTCGCTGGCGGGTCAGGGGCAGGGAGAACATCCCTGCTCAAGGTCCTCTGTTAGTTGTAGCTAATCATATTAATCTAGCCGACCCACCTATAGTTGGTGTTAGTCTTAACCGAAAAGTAACGTTTATGGCTAAGCAAGAGCTATTCCGTTCTAGATTCTTAGCCTACTTCCTGCGCAGATTTGGGGCATTTCCAGTACGTCGGGGGCGACTAGACAGGGGAGCGTTACAACGGGCAGAGCAGTTATTGGCACAGGGCTTGGCTTTAATCATGTTCCCTGAGGGGCGGAGAAGCAAGAGTGCCCAATTGCAATCGGCTTTTTTCGGCTCGGCGCTAATTGCCTCGCGTAACGATGTTCCTATTCTGCCGGTAGGTGTTATCGGAACGGAGAATATTAAGGGTATAACCTGGTGGCTTCGTCGCCCTCAGGTAACCATTAACATCGGCTATCCCTTCTATCTACCATCGGTAAATGGTAAATTGACCAGAGCCGAACTTGCCGGCTTCACCAATTCCATAATGGCTCACATCGCTGAGCTTCTCCCAGCGAAATATAGGGGAAACTATGCCGGGAAGAAAACCGGAAAATATGAGAATTGAAAAAGCAGATAAAATAGGCTTTTGCTTCGGGGTCAGGCGAGCCATTAATATATTGGAAAAGGTTGCCCGGGAGCGGGGCGGGGTGGAAACGCTGGGGTCAGTGGTACATAACCAACAGGTGCTACAGAGACTAGCTAAGATTGGTGTTCGGGTAGTCAAGAATGTGGATGATATCAAGGGTGACACCGTAGCCACTAGCTCTCATGGGATAACCCCACAATTAGAGGAGGAGATTCGTTCCCGGCATATTGACATCATTAGTACCACTTGTCCCTTCGTTCACCGGGCTCAGATTGTAGCTCGCAGATTAGCTGATTCTGGCTTTTTTGTTGTTATCTATGGTGATGCTGACCACCCTGAGGTTAAGGGCATTCTTGGCTGGACTAGGGGTAATGGAATCGCTACTTTAAATGACAATTTTATCGCAACCCTTGACCATCTACCCCGTCGCTGGGGGGTTCTATCCCAGACGACTCAGATACCGGCTCATTTCACCGAATTTGTCACAAAGTTTATTGCTTCTGCCTTTACCCGAGATTCTGAACTGCGGATTATTGATACCATATGTCATGATATTAGAGAACGGCAGGCAGCCGCCCTTAAATTAGCCAATAAAGTGGACTTAATGCTTGTAATCGGTGGGCGAAACAGCGCTAACACTAATCGCCTGGCTGAGTTATGTTCTACGGCTACCAAAACGTATCTCATTGAAACTGCAGAGGACATTGAGTCCTCTTGGTTCCAGGATCAATACCGTATCGGTATAACCGCTGGAGCTTCCACTGCTGAGGAGACGGTGAATGAAGTACTGATGAAACTGAAAGCTACTCTATATTGCTAGGCAGGTCACCGTTCTGGAAATACCAGGAATAGGGTGGATCCTGCCGGTAACCAGGTCTCCAATATCATTCAGGGTTTCTCCATGTATCACGGCGATAATATCATAGGGACCAGTCACCGTATCGACTGAATTCACCCCTTTTACCTTGCTGAGAGCAGCAACGACATCCTTGCTTTTACCAACAGCCGTCTCAATTAGCACAAAAGCCTTGGCTGAAATTAAATTCACCCCCTTCCGCCATGTTCAGAAATTTGTAGTATAATCTTGGCGACGGGCTATGTCAAGGTATATTACTGGCAGTCGGCTTGACAGTAAGTATGTGCCTTTGCTTATAATTAATAGTTTGACTTTGATTGGCAACTTCTAAAATATCCCCCTGAGGTAGCTGCAAAATACCAATTGCCGAGTTTAATACTATTGATTATATTTTGACTAACCTTGGGGGACTAATGAGGAAAAGGGGGCATCCTCTTGGAGTATTTCTTAACTGAACAGCAAAAGACGATCAAGAGCTTAGCCAGAAGGATAGCTGAGGAAAGGATACTGCCGGTTCGAGCCGAGCTTGATGAGAAAGAAGATTTCCCCTGGGCAATAATAAGAGACCTGGCTAATGCTGATATGTTTCGTGTCTTTATCCCGGAAGAATACGAGGGGTTAGGTGGTGGTTGCCTCGAGCTATGTCTGGTGGTGGAAGAGCTGAGCCGAGTATGCAGTGCGGTTGCTATTAGCTATGCGGCTAGTGCCCTGGGCTGTTTTACCCTGATGGGTTACGGAACTGAAGAGCAGAAGCGAAAGTATCTCCCTGATATTGCCAGTGGCAAGAGGTTGACTGCCTTTGCTTTAACCGAGCCAACGGCAGGTAGCGATGCTGCCGCCATAAAAACAACCGCGGAAAAAGTTGCCGGCGGCTATGTGCTTAATGGCACTAAGCAATACATCACTAACGGCGGTGAAGCTGAGATTTACACCGTTATTGCCTTGACTGATAAGACTAAAGGTGCCCGTGGTGCCAGCGCTTTATTAGTGGAGAAGGGTGCGCCGGGCTTTTCTTTTGGTAGGCTAGAAAAAAAGATGGGTATCCGTGCTTCGGCAACAAGAGAGCTAAATTTTCGGGATTGCCTAGTTCCTGAAGAGAATTTAATTGGCAGGGAGGGTGCCGGCTTTATTATGACGATGAAGCTTTTTGACCAATCGCGCCCGGGGATAGGAGCTCAAGCCGTGGGGCTAGCTCAAGGAGCTTTAGAAGCTGCCGTTGACTATACGCGGCAACGTATCCAATTTGGACAACCTCTGATTTCTCTTCCGGTAGTCCAAGACATTCTGGCGGAAATGGCTACCCAAGTTGAAGCTGCCCGGGCGTTAGTTTATGCTGCCGCCAGGACGGTTGACAGCGGGGCAAAGAATATTACTGAGGAATCGGCTATGGCTAAGGTCTTTGCCTCAGATGTTGCCATGAAAGTCACTACTGATGCGGTGCAGATTTGTGGGGGTGCCGGCTACATGAGGGATTATCCGCTTGAGAAGATGATGCGAGATGCCAAAATCACCCAGATATATGAGGGCTCTAATCAGGTCTTGAGAAATGCCATCGCCATTGAACTCAGAAAGAGAAGAGCGAGAACAGAATGAATGTTGTCATTTGCCTGAAGCAGGTTCCTGGTACCACCCAGGTCAAAATTAATCCCCAGACCAATACTCTTATAAGAGAGGGAATTGAGAATATCATTAACCCGTTTGATACTTATGCCTTGGAGGAAGGGGTTCGAATAAAGGAGCGGTGTGGAGGCAAGGTTACGGTTATAAGCATGGGTCCACCCCAAGCGCAAGATGCGTTGAGGGAAGCGATTTCACTGGGGGCTGATGAAGCCATTTTGTTAAGTGATCCCGCCTTTGCTGGCGCTGATACTTTGGCTACTGCCTACACCCTTTCCCGAGCAATTAACAAACTGGGGCAATATGACATTATCATCTGTGGTCGGCAGACGTTAGACGGGGATACCGGACAGGTGGGACCAGAACTGGCTGAGATGCTCGGGATGCCATTCGTTGCCTATGTTAGCCAAATAGAAGAGATGACTGATGGATATCTGCGGATTCAGCGGCTCATTGAGGAAGGGCATGAGGTTATTGAGACTTCCTTACCGGCAGTAATTACAGTAGTAAAAGAGATTAACGTGCCACGCCTCCCATCGCTTCGGGGCATTATGAAGTCAAAGAGCGCCATTATCCCAGTCTGGACTGCCCAGAAATTAGCTGTTGACCAGAGCATGGTCGGCTTATCTGGCTCGGCTACCAAAGTAATCAAGGTGTTCTTTCCCCAGAGAGTCTGTCGCAGTGAGATATTGCAAGGGGAATTGGAAAGTCAGGTAGAGTGCTTGGTTAGTAAGTTGAAGGATGCTGGGTTAGTGTAGGTGGAGTATGGGAATTCAATTTGACCTTGACAAGTGTACTGGCTGTGGTAACTGCGTACCAGTCTGCCCTTTTGGTCTACTGGAAATTGTGGATGACAAGGTTCAGTTAGAAGAAGGTTGTACGCTTTGTGGTGCTTGCCAGGAAGCCTGTGTCTATGAGGCGATACTCATTGAAGCTGTCCCTGAGGCTGAGGCAGTGAGCGATAGCTATCGGGGGGTCTGGGTATTTGCTGAGCAACGGGATGGTAAGTTGAAGACTGTAGCTCATGAGCTATTAGCCAAGGGAAGAGAGTTGGCGGATAGCCTTAAGACTGAAGTGAGTGCTGTTTGTTTTGGTCATGGTATCGGTGAAGTCAATCAGTTGATTGCCTATGGCGCAGATAAGGTCTATCTAGTAGACAGTCCAGAACTGGCTAATAATCAAGAGGATTTATATGCTCAACAACTCGCTGAGTTAATTCAGCAACATAAGCCAGAAATAGTTCTTGCCGGGGCGACTTCCTTAGGGCGTGCCTTTATTCCCCGGGTAGCGGCTATTCTAAGAACGGGACTCACCGCTGACTGCACTGGACTTGACATTGATACTGAGAATAGGCTTCTGCGGCAGACTCGCCC
>JBHIFE010000055.1:0-9345 GCA_046760985.1 Dehalococcoidales bacterium | reverse complement strand
GCTGCCTTCTAAGCAGCGGGTCGTGGGTTCGAATCCCTCCAGGGACGCTTTAGCTTTACTTTCAGCCCTTGACCAAGCTTTTGGTGACAAAAAGGGCAACTGCTTTGACAAAAATCCTCTAAAATGTCATAGGCAAGAGCTATCCCCTACTGTAAGCTATCAGTGTAAGGAATTGGAAGTGATGACGCTTCAGGACGCGCTGATAGCTTACAAAACGTTTGCTAGAGCCGAGGGAAAGAGTCCAAAAACGATTCGCTGGATTATGTCAAGTGTTGGTTATTTTGCCGACTTCCTCGAGCCTGAGCAACAGGCTATAGCTAGCATTACCGGTAACGACCTGCGCCGCTTCAAAAAGTTCCCTATCGTTGATTGACAATAATGTCGGCCAGAACTATAATCAAGCCGAAGACATGACGTGAGCCAAGAAGTAAGGCAAATCAGGCTGGAAGAGTTGGGGGAATGGGAAAAGGCACCGGAGTCGCTATGTTCAGCGCAGGGGTGCCTTTTTGGTTTGGAACAAGGCAGCCAAAGCTACTAGGAAGAAGGCTCCTTGGTTTGGTGATGCGCTACCACGAATACTAGGAAATGGTTGGTAGCATCAGTCTTGTTTACACGGAGGAAATGTCTGATGAAGAAGAAAACTGACGAGATAAATGAGAGGAAGAAGGAGTTTAGGACTACTGTTAATGGAACTGTAGTTAACAGAGTATATACACCGGCTGATTTGGAGGGGGTTAAGGAGGGGAATATCGGTCTCCCTGGAGAGTATCCATTTACCAGACATATAATGTCAACTGGTTATAG
Source organism: Dehalococcoidales bacterium (assembly GCA_046760985.1). Classification (GTDB taxonomy): domain Bacteria; phylum Chloroflexota; class Dehalococcoidia; order Dehalococcoidales; family RBG-16-60-22; genus JBHIFE01. The sequence goes on along the minus strand of JBHIFE010000055.1, from coordinate 8,541 downwards.
AGGTAGGCTATGGACTATGCGCCAATATGCAGGATTCGGCACCGTGGAAGAGACAAATGAGCGGTATAAGTATTTGTATAAACAAGGGCAAACCGGCTTTAGTGTTGCTTTTCACCTACCCACCCAGGAGGGATATGATTCAGATCATCCCTTAGCTAGCGGAGAGGTTGGTAAATGCGGGGTTGCCATCGATTCGCTTCAAGACATGGAGCGGCTCTGGGAAGGTATTCCGCTGGCTGAGGTAAGCACGTCGATGACGATTAACGCCACGGCACCGATCATACTAGCCATGTATATCGCTGCTGCGGAAAAGCAGGGGGCAGATAAAAGCAAACTTAGTGGAACTGTTCAAAATGATATACTAAAGGAATATATAGCCAGAAATACGTATATTTTTGGACCAACCGCATCTATGCGCTTGGTCACCGATATTTGCTCCTACTGCGCCCAAAATATGCCGGAATGGAACTCGATAAGTATTAGTGGCTATCACATGCGGGAGGCTGGTGCTACCGCAGCTCAGGAAGCAGGCTTTACCCTCGCCAACGCAATTGCTTATGTTCAGGCAATGATAGATAGGGGAATGATGGTTGATTCTTTTGCCCCAAGATTCTCCTTCTTCTTTGCTGCGTATACTAACCTCCTTGAAGAAGTTGCCAAGTTTAGAGCGCTGCGTCGGATGTGGGCTACGATAATGAAGGAAAGGTTTGGTGCCAAAAACCCCAAGTCTATGATGTTAAGATATCACGTCCAAACTGATGGCTTTACTCTTACCGAGCAGCAACCGCTTAATAACATCGTAAGAGTAACCCTACAGGCTCTGGCTGCGGTATTGGGGGGCTGCCAATCTTTGCACACCAACTCATTTGACGAGGCTCTGGCTTTGCCCAGCGAGCAGGCAGTGCAAGTTGCTCTCAGAACCCAACAAATCATCGCCCATGAGAGCGGTGTTACCAATACCGTCGACCCGCTTGGAGGCTCATACTTTATAGAGTGGTTAACCAATCAGATAGAGAACAAGGCGATGGCATATATCAATGAAATCGATAAAATGGGTGGTGCCCTGAAGGCTATAGAGAAGGGATACATTCAAAAAGAGATTACGAATTCAGCCTATAGCTATCAAGAGGCGGTAGATTCTGGTGAGCAGGTCATTGTTGGCGTTAATAAGTTTGTAGTTAAGGATGAGCATGTGCCATCGACTTTGGAGATTGGTATGGAAACCGAGAGAAGGCAGATAGAGAGATTAAAAAGATTAAAGGAGGAAAGGGATAACCAAGGGGTAAGCGAGGTGCTGAATAGAGTACGCAATGTGGCTAGGGGCGACGAGAATGTTATGCCAGTACTGATTGAGGCGGTTAAAGCTTACGCCACTGTCGGGGAAATAAGTGATGCCTTGAGGGAGGTGTTTGGAGAATACCGAGAGCCAGGTATACTCTAGACGAGGGTCTTTGCTATGCAGTATAGGAAAATACGAGTCTTGATGGCTAAACCGGGACTGGACGGTCATGATAGGGGACTCAAGGTAGTAGCCCAAGGTTTAAGAGATGCTGGCATGGAGGTAATTTATCTTGGATTGCGGTTAACACCGGAGCAGATTGCTGAGGTAGCTATACAAGAAGATGTAGATGTGGTTGGTCTAAGTTGTTTGTCTGGGGCTCATATGGCTTTGTTTCCCAAGATAGTGGAGCTTATTAGACAGAAGGGTGGTGAGGATATCCTGGTTATAGGTGGTGGCATTATACCCAAGAAAGACGTCCCCAAGCTAAAAGAGGCTGGTATTGCCCAGATATTTGGTCCGGGAACACCCCTTGATGAGATCAGCAGGTTTATCCAAACAAATTTAGGAGAGAAGGGTAATGATAGAGAAGACTAACCATATAGCCTTTCTTCATCCTGAGGGAACCAAGGTGCTGATTGAGTTGGTTGAGCCAAAAGCCTCCCCCACTTGACAAGGCAGGGGGATGACGTTATAATGTTTGTCATAATCTTTTTAAGTGGCTGAAGAATACCAGCTTTTGAACGCAAGCCTTGACAAAGCAAGGTTGAGTTTTTACAATGATTATTGTTCTTGTTTACCAGTTAATTTGGACAAGGGGGGTGGTGTTATATGAGAGAATGAGACGGTGGTGAATAATTGATAATTTAGACTCTTAAGGAGGTAAATGGTGAAAAAGAAAATATTGTTAATTCCGCTGGCATTGTTGTTAGCCGTAAGCTTGGCGGCTATTGGCTGTCCGGCACCAGCACCACCGCCAGCACCACCGCCAGCGCCAGCACCGGCACCAGCACCACCGCCAGCACCAGCACCGGCACCACCGCCGGCACCAGCACCGGCACCAGCCCCGGCACCAGCCCCGACACCACCGCCAGCTGAGGAGGTAATCACGTGGGAAGTCCAAACCCTGCACGACGTTGGCACTCCTGGCTATGACGTGTTTGCTAACTGGTTCGTTCCGAGAGTGAAAGAACTAACCGACGGTCGGCTTATCATTGAGCCTTTTGGCAGTGGTATGATAGTGGGCCCCAAGGAAATGTTTGATGCTGTAAGCAAGGGGGTGTTTCCAGCGGCACAAGGCTCCCCCGCCTACTGGGTGGGTAAAGACGCTGGCTGGAAAGTTCTCCGCGGTGCTCCTCCTCCTTTCTTCACTGTATATTGGCAGTTGGATGCCTGGCTGTGGAAAGGTGGTGGTATTGATATAGCCCGAGACCTTTATGCTGACGTCGGCAATCTTTACTTTGTCACCTTTACGCTGCGACCCGGAGAAAGCTTGCACTTCAAAAAGAAGATAACTTCCATTGCCGAGTATGCAGGGACAAAACAAAGGACCATAAAAGGGCCAACTGCAGCGCTATTTGAAGCGATTGGTGGCTCCCCGGTTTTTCTGGGTTCGGGTGAGATTTATACCTCGCTGGACAAGGGTCTCATTGATGCCGCTGAGTGGATGGGGCTAGGCGATAACTACGGCTTGGGTATGCATGAGGTGACAAAATATTTTATGGCGCCATCCTTCCATAGCCCGATAGGTGTTGATGATTTCTTTGTCAGTATGGAGGCATGGGAAGCACTGCCCGCCGACCTTCAGGCTATCCTTGAGAGCGCTGTCCACGAATGGTCGTCAATTCAATACTATACCCAGGTGCTTGAGGATACCAAGGCAGTGGCGAAATATATTGCCGCCGGGAATGAGCAAGTATGGTGGCCCGAAGAGGACTGGGAAACAATCGCCGAGATAAGCGCCGATATCTGGGCTGAGACGTCAAAAGAGTCTCCCGCGGCGATTGAGATCTACGAATCACAGAAGGCTTTTGCCGAGCTCCTCGGCTTATAACCGGCAGGCCAGTAACAGTAACCGCTGTCAGGGAAAGGTGAGGGTAAGTCCACCCTCACCTTCCCCTTAAGATGCAGAATTAACAGGTTGGAATGAAATTACTTTCTGTCATTGAAGCCATAAGTTTATGGTCAGGGAAGGCAGTCAGCTTGATTCTCCTTGCCCTAATCGGTGTAATAACTTATGAAGTGGTAGCCAGATATGTTTTTGATGCGCCTACCACTTGGGCTTATGAGACAATAGTATTTTCCGCCGGTACACTATTCGTTATCGGCGGAGCCTATACCTACCATCTTCGGGGACATGTTATTGTTGACATAGTCTATAATATGTTCTCTCCACGCACAAAAGCATGCCTAGATATATTTGTTTGTTTCACCTTTTTCCTTGTCTATGTTGGCGTTGTGCTTTCAATGGGAGGAATTGCCGCCTGGGAGTCCATAATACTAAATGAGCACACCGGTTCATTTTGGGACCCCCCTCTTTATCCGGTCAAGGCAATGGCACCAATCGGCTTTTTTCTGATACTGCTCCAAGGTTTAGCTAAACTGATTCGTGACGTCAAGACCGTTATCACGGGGAAGGCAGATATATGAGTGTTGAGCTTATTGCCATCATTATGTTTGGTTTACTCATAGTGTTGCTTTTAGCCGGGGTGCCTCTTGCCTTTGTCGGCGGCGGTATTGCTGCAATATTTGTCGTCTACCTGTGGGGGGTTGATGGTTTTTATCTAGTTGTTGCCCATGTTTTTGATACCATGGACAGCTATACCCTGGTCGCCGTCCCCATGTTTGTTTTTATGGCGAATATGCTGGAGCGTTCCGGGGTTGGGGAAGCGCTATTTAGGGCGATCCATGTTTGGACCGGTCCGCTAAGAGGCTCACTAGCCGTGGCTACGGTAATTGCCTGCATGATAATAGCGGCTATGGTTGGCATAGTTGGCGCCGGTGTGGTCATGATGGGATTGATTGCCCTTCCCGCCATGCTCAAGCGTAATTACAGCAAGAGTATGGCGCTGGGGTCTATTCTCGCCGGGGGGACTCTGGGGCAACTTATCCCTCCCAGCGTGATCTTCATTATTTACGCCCTGGTCGCCGGGGTGTCAATAGGAAAGTTGTTCATGGGAGGTCTGGTCGCCGGGGTGGTTCTGGGGAGTTTATACATCGCCTATATACTCATCAGGTGCTACTTGCAGCCGCACCTCGGACCACCGGCGTCTGAAGAGGAGAGGATGATTTCGTTGACACAAAAACTTGTCTACCTTAGGGGTTTGATTATCCCCGGGCTGCTTATGACTGCGGTTCTGGGCACGATTTTTCTCGGAATGGCGACTCCCACCGAAGCTGCCGGTGTCGGCGCTCTCGGCGCCATAATAAGCGCCGCCATCCATCGCCAGCTTAATTGGGAAAACGTAAAGTATGCACTTTTCCAAACCACTCGGGCTACCTGTATGATCGCCTGGATTTTTTTTGGCGTCAAAGCTTTCAGCGCTGTATTCATCCTTGCCGGTGCCGGCAAGATGGTAGAAGACATGATAATCGGTTTGCCATTAGGTCCCTGGGGCATTCTCATATCAATGCAAGTCTTCTACCTCGTTATGGGGGTGCCTATGGATTGGCTCGGCTGCCTTATGATAACCGGACCTATCTTTATTCCCATAATCAAGAGCCTGGGGTTTGATCCGGTATGGTTTGGCGTCCTGTTCAACGTTAATATGCAGATAGCTTATTTATCACCGCCGGTTGGCTCATCTATGTACTACCTGAAAGGGGTGGCTCCGCCGGAGGTAAGTATGGGCGACATCTTCCGTTCTGTTTTGCCTTTCGTTGGTTGTCAATTGATTGGTTTAAGTTTAATTATCGCCTTCCCCCGGATGATCATGTGGCTTCCCGAGTTGGTGATTGGTGGATGAGTGGTTTGGGAGCCGATATGATGATAAAATAATCGGCGGATAAGCCAGGGTGAAGGGACTTTCAGGGCAGCCTTGTTATATAATGTTATAGCCAACCATTTAAAAGGGATGAAAATAGATGCCTGAATATAATGAGCTACATGCCCTGAGCACAGGAAAATCTATTACTTCCTTAAGTCGCTTTTCTTCCCCGGTAGACGAGTATCGTGCCGCCTTTAAGGATCGAGCACACCTTTTCCTAAATCACTACACTTTTCAGGAAGGGAAGGTAAAGAAATTCGCCTTAACTAGAGGAGAGTTTTGGGATCTGGCTTGTTCAGCGGCGGCATATCTTAGTGAGCATGGGCTATCAAAAGGTGACCGAATAGTCCATTGCTTTTCTTCTAACAGCTTATACGATTTAGTATTTAGACTTGCCGCCGTCCTGGTTGGATGTGTTCCGGTTACCGTTAACTGGGGGGCAGACGATAATGAGCGTATCCTTTATAAGGCAAAGGTAACAGAGGCAAAACTGATGGTCTACGACGATGGCTTTGCCAACAGGGTGGAGAAGATGAAACCCGAGTTATTGCCCATGTCATTTTTTGAAGCGGAAAAGGTTGAAGGGTATCAGGCTACCAGCAAACTGACTTACCCACCACTCAGTTATGATGATGAACGAATGATTATTTTTACCTCCGGCACCACTGGCAAACCTAAAGGAGTTAGTTTATCACACCAAAACTACTTAGCTAACCGGCTTACCTTTGAGCATTATTTTGGTATGTCAGAGACCACGCCATTGGACTTATTATTGGTTAACCCTTTGCACCATGCTAATTCGTCAGCCTTCGCGGATTGGGGCATGCGGCGTAGCGGAACCATAATACACCTGTTATCACGTTATACGACAGCCTACTGGAAGATACTCGTAGAGGTTGCTCGCAGCAAGCGTGACTTACTCGTCGCCCCTATAGTTTCTCGGCATATTGATTTCTTGGAGTCTCTCTCTACTCAGTCACAACTGCCAGTAAAAGAGACTGAAATCAAAAAGGCACTGAGTCAAACTGATATCCTGATTGGCTCGGCACCCGTCGGACCAACAACAATAAAGCGCATACTCAAGTTTAGCAATCGCTTACCACATGTGCGCTTCGGCGCAACTGAACCTTGTCTCCAAGTGATGGCTATCCCGAGAGCGATGTCAAAAAAACAGTGCATGAAGGCATTCGAGGCAGGTTGGTCGCATCGCTATAAAGGCGAGGAAATGGTCGGCTATTACATCGGCAGAGAACACTTCCCTTTCACCCGAGTTAAAGTGGTTAAAGCTATTGACCCTGGGAGCAAAGATTATTTTCGTCCTTGTGAAATTGGTGAGCCCGGATACCTTATTACCCAGGGTGCCAACCTTATGAGCGGCTATATAGGTGATGATGAAGCCACAAAAGCTGTTTTCAGGGAAGAGTGGTACACCGGTCTTAGGGACATCTGCTTTGCTTTGGTGAACGACGAAGACGGAGAGCTAGATTACTATTGGCTGTCCAGAGATTCAGCACTTCTTATTCGTGGTGGCGCCAATTATTCCTGTGACCAAATTGGAGCAGAACTAAGCAAGTTTGTATCGGAACACTTTCAACTAAAACCTACACAATTTCAGCTAGCTGTGGTAGGTCTTCGATTAGAAAGCGAGCATGAAGATAGTTGCTGTGTAACCATTGAACTCAGCAAAGAAGCAGCCGATGTTGAACCACAACTGAAGGCTGATTTCATTGGAAAAGCCTCCAGTGTAGTGTCAAAAGGTGCCCGGCCCGATCGCGTACGATTTGGGCGAATTCCCCGGAGTTTTAAGGGCGAGATACTCTACACCCAGTTGAAGCAAGATTTTTTGGATTCATTAAAGCAACAAGGTAAGTGTTAAGCGAGCGAAAATAAACAAATAATTGAAGAATAAATAGCAGGGTCTGCAAGTCAACTGGAATTTCTTCTGGAATCCTAATGGCAAGCTGAATGTGTAACAAAAGATTATTACGTTGCACGTATGCAAAAATCGGCTTAGCTACTATTTCCGGTACAGCGAGACCCACTTATCTTCAGGAGTTATCTTCCAGTAACCCCCATCTATTCCTCCTGAGGCGCTACATGGCAGTTCCAGCAATTAGGTTCTACCCCGGCATAATCATGGCAGCGGTCACAGAATTCACTCTTGTTTGAGTGGCAATCCATGCAAGTACCAGTAAGACTTATTTTATATTCTTCACGGCGACTGTTCACATAAGTCCGGATACCTTCGCGAACAGTCAAATTGCTCCACTTGACCAATAAGTCGGGATGGCGAAATCTCATCCATTCTGTCGATTCTACACACTGCTTCTCTTCGGAAACGACTTCCAGTTCAGGCACATAGCCGTATTTTCCACTGCCCAAAACATACCAGACGGGAAAGGTAACTAAACAAAGAAAAACAATAGCTCCACCAGTAATGACTTTGCGTGCGTTGTACATTTAACTTTACGCCTTTACTCAGGTTTCAGGGGTATCAGTGGATGATTAAAGCATTACCACTAGCAAATGGACCGGCTTATGGAGCAGATTTCAGCTTTTGGTATATTTCAGGGAGCCTTCTTTTTGCCTCTTTCTTTACATCAAAAAACAAATTGGTGCCATGGCTGTCCATGGCGACAGTGAGCGGACCAAAGTCCCTGACCCTGAATTTATAAAGAGCCTCAGGATGAAGATGCTCCCAATAGACCTCCTCTACTTCCTCAATTTGCTTTGTTTCTAGGGCTGCTGCCCCGCCAACAATAGCCAAATACACCGCGCCATACCTTTTCATCGCCTCAAGGCTACCCTCATAAAGACCGCCTTTGCCGATAATGGCTCTGACACCGTATCTCTCAATAAGAAGGGGTGTAAACCTTTCCATGCGTGTGCTAGTTGTTGTGCCGACACAGATCTTCTCCCACCTATCACCCACTTTCCTCAAGCTGGGAGCGGTATGAATACAGGGCATGCCTGCCAAGCTCACGGGTGGCTCATGACCTTGATCGAACATGTAAATTTGTGTTAGGTCCCTTATGCCAAATAGAGTGCCGTCAAAGTGAACGATGTCCTCTGCCCTGAGCTGCCTGATATTCTCCTCCGAAAAAGGGGTTTGAAGATGATAGCTAGCCATACCTAGCTTCTCCTCCTCTTAGTTTTTTAAAATCCATACTCCACACGTCCATCTGGATAGATTTTGGCGCGTGCTCTTCTGGCAGGCCAGCATTGGATATTGACCGCCACGGGATTTTGGGTGATATGCGTATAGGCCATTTCAAT
>JBHIFE010000054.1:0-9411 GCA_046760985.1 Dehalococcoidales bacterium | reverse complement strand
CTCCCCCTTCCCCTTATCAAGGGGAAGGGGGATAAAGGGGGATGGGGTTAATAAAACTCCTTTGACACCCCTATAGAGCAGTGCTATGATGATTTCAAGGAAGTAATTAGGAGTGGGGTGATTCTATATGTCCAATATTGAACTATATCTGGTGCTTTTTGTCCTCTGTCTGCTGCTAGCCGCCTTCTTTTCCAGCTCGGAAACGGCTTTTGTTGCCTTGCAGAGGATAAAGATAGAGCATCTACTTGAGAATAACGTTAGGGGCGCCAAGCGAGTCGCCAGAATGATTGAGCGACCGGAGAAGCTTCTCTCCACCATCTTGCTGGGCAGCAACTTTGTCAATGTCGCCGCCGCTGCCCTGGGCACGGTGCTGGCGGTCTCTCTCTGGGGAGAACGGGGTGTACTCATTGCCACCATCGGCGTAACCATTCTTATCCTGATATTCGCTGAAACTACCCCCAAGACCATTGCCACCCAGCACGCTGAGAGGTTATCACTAATATTTGCCCGACCAATAGAGTGGTTAGCCTGGCTACTTACTCCCTTTGTCATCGCCCTGAGCTGGATAGCCTCAGGATTTACCAAGATGGTAGGCGGCAAACCGGTTCCTAGGTCACTGGCTAGTCCCGAAGAAATTCGTACCATGATATCGGTGGGACACAAAGAGGGAACGGTGGAGGAGGCTGAGGCTGAGATGCTGCACAAGGTCTTTGAGTTTGGTGACCGACCCGTCCGTGAGGTCATGGTGCCACGTCCGGAGGTGATAAGTATCGAGCAAGGCTCCAAAATAACCGATTTCCTTGCTCTCTATACTGAATCCCCCCTCTCCCGCTTCCCGGTATATCAGGAAAATATGGACAATGTAGTTGGCATTCTTTCGGTAAAGGATGTGCTTATGGCTCAGGCTAAAGGTACTGTCAGCGACGAGAGCACTATAGACGACTTGGTTCGCCCGGCTTATTTTGCTCCTGAGACCAAGCGTATTAACGAACTCTTTGCCGAGATGCGGGATAAAAACTACCGGATGTGCGTGGTGGTAGATGAGTTTGGTGGAACTGCGGGTGTGGTCAGTCTGAGTCGGTTGGTGGAGGAAATTGTTGGTCCGGTGGGGGATGAGTTAGCTGAGGTGGAAAAGGAATATGAGGTAATCAATGAATACACCTTCCAGATTGATGGCAGTATGCGTATTGAGGAAGCTAATGAAGAGATGGAACTGGAGTTGCCTGAAGGCGATTATGAAACTGTAGCTGGCTTTGTCCTCCATCTTTTAGGGCATATACCTAAACCCAATGAACAGTTGCGGTATAAGGGCTTAAAGCTTACCATAACCGAAATGCGCGGGTTAAAAATTGAGAAAATTCTGCTGACCAAAGAAAAGACAGGCAGCGTCGGCGTAGAAGGTCCTGCTGAGGGCAAGAGGTAAAGCTAAAAAGTTCCTAAAGATTAAACGCAGATAGAGGGGAATATGCAGCGTCTGCGCGTCAGGTTCAGCCGGGGACAAGAGGTCAGGTTCATCTCCCATCTGGATATAATGCGCTTATGGCATAGAGCGCTTAACCGAGCCGGAATACCATTAGCCTATTCAGAGGGATTTAATCCCCACCCCCGAATCTCACTAGCCGCACCCCTCGCTGTAGGAGTAACCAGTGAAGTCGAGTTAATGGATATTATCCTAACCAAATTTGTCTCACCCCATTTTTTCACTACTGCGGTAAGTAAGCAGTTGCCACCCGGCATTGAAATATTACAGGTGTATCCAATAGCCCTTACCCTGCCATCATTGCAATCTCAGGTTCGCTATGCCGAATATGAAGTTGAATTGGAGACCGAAAAAGGGGAAAAGGGGGTAGAGTCGGCACTTACTTCCTTGCTTTCTGTAAAGCATCTACCGTGGCAGCACCAGAGAGATACCGGCCCACGAAAATACGACCTGCGGACTTTAATTGATGACCTGTGGCTCATTGATTGGCGCCGTGGATATTGCCGAATAGGAATGAGGTTACGCTGTGATAGTAATGGCTCGGGAAGACCGGAACAGGTTACCGCTGCCCTGGGCTTTACCCTTTATCCACAGTCTATACACCGTACCAAGCTTATTTTAAGGACAAGCTGACCAATATTTTATTGTTTTATGACCTCACCCCCTTAATCCCCCTCCTTAAAAGGAGAGGGGGGAGAGATTTTAGAGAGGGGGGTGAAGCCCCCTCTCTTACCCATATCCCCCCTTCCCTTATTAAGGGAAGGGGGTCAGGGGGATAGGTTGCTAAATAATCTCGTAAAGAGGTGAAATTGGTAACAAAGAGACCAGCAACACTGGAACAGAGAGTACTGCACTTTATTCAGGAGCAGCACCTGGTATCACGGCAGCAGAAGCTGGTGGTAGCGGTATCCGGTGGTCCAGATTCAGTCTGCTTGCTCCATATCTTGGCTAAGCTGCAACCAGAACTGGGCATAAGGCTGTATGTGGCTCATCTTAACCACCAGCTGCGAGGCACTGAGTCTGAGGCTGATGCCCGGTATGTTGCCGACCTGGCTAGGCAGTTAGCCATTCCAGCTACTATAGAACAGCGTGATGTCAAAGCCTATCAAGCTCAGCAGCGTCTGTCCCTGGAAGAAGCAGCACGTGAGGTGCGCTATACTTTTCTCGCCCAGGTTGACGATTCTATTGGTGCTGACCGATCTGCCGTAGGACATACTGTTGACGACCATATAGAAACCGTATTGATGCATCTGATACGGGGAACCGGAACCCGGGGACTGCGGGGATTACAACCATCTAGCCAATGGCAATCCCTGGGGAATAGCCTCACCATAATCAGACCGCTACTACAGGTAAGCCGACAGGAGACTGACAGCTATTGCCGCCAGCACCGGCTTATACCCCGAGTTGATGCCTCCAACCTATCGCTATCACCGCTAAGAAATAGAATTCGTCAGCAGCTTCTGCCACTGCTCCAGAGCTATAACCCTCAGGTAGCCGAAGCCTTGTTGCGAACTGCCCGAATTGCTGCTGATGACCTTGCCTTCTTGGATAAAGAAGTCGCCCGATTATGGACTAAAGTTGCTCAAGAACAGGAAAGCACCATTATTCTGGGGAAGGAAAAGTTTCTTAAGTTAACTCCTGCCCTGAAGCGACACCTGCTGCGAACCTGTATAGAAAAGTTGTTAGGCAATCTTAAAGATATTGAGACGCGCCACATTGAAGAAATAATGGAGGCTTTAAATAAGCCGGCAGGAAAAAGAATCACCCTGCCTGAAGGCTTAACCTTTTCCATAGAATATGATAAATATCTGCTCGGCTCAGACCCCGCCGCTTTATCCCCCTTCCCCATTCTGGAAGCTGAGCTTGCTCTAAAGATACCGGGAAAGACACGGCTACCGGGCTGGTATGTTGAAGCAGCAATTATAGACCTCAAAGGAGAGTCCGAGAAGGGCTTCATCCCTCCCTTCCCAAGGGGAGGGGATAAAGGGGGTGGGTTACCTGATAGCCTTACTGCCTGCTTTGACCTAGATAAAGCTGGCAATGAACTGATAGTACGCACTCGCCAATCCGGTGATAGGTTTCAGCCACTGGGTATGAGCCAGCCCAAGAAACTAAACGAGTTTATGATTGACAGTAAAATCCCTCACGCCTGGCGAAAGCGAATCCCCATTGTCTGCTCACCTGAGCATATCCTGTGGGTGGTCGGCTGGCGCATAGATGAGCGGGCAAAAGTTACCGAAGACACCAAGCAGGTTCTATGCCTGAAATTTGAGCGGAGCTAAAAAGCTTCTCTTTGCTCTGAATTAGTAACCGGGGCGTTTAAGAGGGATGAAGCCCCCTTCCAAAAATCTTCCCCCCTCTCCTTTGACGCAGGGGTGTTTAAGAGGGGCTTCGCCCCTCTTCTACCCATTCCCCCTTCCCCTTATCAAGGGGAAGGGGGATAAAGGGGGATGGGGTTACCTAATAGAAATCTTAAGGGGGTGAGGTAGCCAAAACTCACTCTCTTTACTTCGGCTTTATGCCCCGAACCTTTATGCTGACAACAGAATTCTCAATATCTCTTATGTCCTCGGTTGTTATGTTTAACTCGTTGATAATTGCCTTTGCCGCCGGGTCGTTAGCCATGCACTCAATAGGGAAAAATGACTCATCCATTATCCTGACCTGGTGAAAACCAGCCCCTTTTATCGCTGCTATGTATTCGTCTTTCATTGCTGCCCCGGAAATACAGCCGACATATGCCTCAACCGAGTCTTTTATGAAATCGGGCAGTTCTTTCAGTAAGACAATATCCGATATCATCAGCCTGCCGCCAGGTTTTAGTACCCGGAACGCCTCCTTAAAAACCCTTTTCTTATCGGGCGAGAGATTAATAACACAGTTGGAAATGACCACATCAACGCAATTATCAGCAGCGGGTATATTTTCAATCTCTCCTAATCTGAATTCTACATTTTGGTATTTGCCCTTTCGGGCATTTTCTCTGGCTTTCTCAATCATCTCCGGCGTCATATCAACACCAATGACTTTTCCCCTCCTCCCGACCTTGTTGGCTGCCAGGAAACAATCAAAGCCAGCTCCTGAGCCAAGGTCAAGAATGGTTTCCCCCTCAGCTAAAGATGCCAGAGCCACCGGGTTACCGCAGCCAAGTCCCAGATTGGCACCTTCAGGAACAGATTTAAGTTCTTCCTCGGTGTAGCCTATCTTCTGGCTGATAGTTTGTGCCAGGTTGGTACTTTCGCAACAGATATTAGATGGAACACAGCAAGAACTTTCTTTTTTAGCTATTTCGGCATAGCCTTTTCTTACCACTTTTTTTATTTCTGCCTCTTTCATTTCCTGAGTCTCCTTCTTGTTATTCCAGTATTTCCTTCACCATTGGACCAAGCATATCCTTTGCGGTATTGACAAAATCCTCAGCCTTGACTAAGAAGAGGCAGCAAACCTTTCCTTCGGATTCATAGCTTATTACCAAAAATTTATCGCCCGCTTTTACCCCGACCCTTTCTCTCACATCCTTTGGAAGAACTATCTGTCCCCTTGCGTCAATGCTTATGAGGGCATCAACTTTACAGCATTTCATACCTTTCAACATTGATTTTGTTTCACAGCGTGCCATGCTTTTTGGCTCACTTCTTTCGGTCATGACCTCACCTCTTTTTGCTATGGTAATTCAGGATTATTAGGTTTATCTGATAATTCAGTATAAACTGAAAAACGTTGTCTTGTCAAGTCTTTTTGCAAGTAACTTCAGTTCGGCAGGCAAAGATAATCTCACCTAAAGGGAAGCCCCTTCAAAATAATACTTCCCCCTCTTCTTTGAAGGAGAAGGGGATAAAGGGGTGAAGTAGAATAATTCCTGATTAAAGCAGGGAAGTGCGAAACTTACAGAGAGAATTATTCCATCTTTTTCCGCAATATCATGACAACGACCGCCCCGATCCCGTAGGCAAGGGCAACTGTGAAACCAACCATTACTTCCATAGGTGCTGGCTTAGGGCCATATATTACCCCAATCCTTAAGCCATGAATGAAGACACTGAAACCCATTATCATTCCGCAAATCCACAGTACCCAAGCAGTTATTGATGCCAAAGCCTTAAATATTTGTGGCATTTTGCCACCTCCTATTAATAGTTTATGAAGTATGCACTCCAATAACGTTCTTGTCAATAAGTTCTTCAGGCAAAGTGCCAGCAACTTTGTCTGGCGCAGGTCAAGATAGAAGCTTGCGCTTTTCTCCTTTGAAGGGGGGTAGAAGCCAACCGCCTCATTGTAACCACTACAACAAAAAGATATACTATTCTTAGAATAATTTTTGCTGGAAAATATATGCCACAGTTTGAGATAGTTTCCGATTTTAAGATGACCGGTGACCAGCCCGAGGCAGTGGAAAAGCTGGTGGAGGGCTTGAATAAAGGCTTCAAGCACCAGACGCTGCTCGGGGTTACCGGCAGCGGCAAAACCTTCACCATGGCTAATGTTATTGAGCGGGTGCAGAAGCCTACCCTGGTCATCTGCCATAACAAGACCCTAGCTGCCCAGCTCTGCAGTGAGTTCAAAGAATTCTTCCCCAACAACGCTGTGGAATACTTTGTCAGCTACTACGACTATTATCAGCCGGAAGCCTATGTTCCCCGTACTGACACCTACATTGAGAAAGAGGTAGATATAAACGAAGAGATTGATAAATTACGCCATGCGGCGACCCGTGCCCTTTTTGAGCGGCGTGACGTGCTGATTGTCGCCTCGGTATCCTGTATCTACGGTCTGGGTGAACCTGAAGAATACCACAGCTTTGTCGCCAGCCTTAAACGGGGTGAGAATTACGACCGACAGAAGCTCCTGCGCAAGCTGGTAGATATGCAGTATGAGCGCAACGATATTGACTTCACCCGGGGCAGGTTCCGCATTCGCGGGGATACCTTGGAAATCCAGCCATCCTATGAGGAACTGGCGCTACGCATTGAGTTCTTTGGCGATGATATTGACCGCATCGTTGAGATAGACCCGTTAACCGGCGAGCTACTGACCGAGCTGGATTCGGTGGATATCTATCCTGCCAAGCACTTTGTTACCTCACACGATAAACTGATGCTGGCGATTGAAAGCATCCAGAAGGAGCTGGCAGAGAGATTAGATGAGCTTAAGCGGCAGGGGAAGGTGCTGGAGGCGGCTAGACTGGAGGCACGCACCAACTATGATATAGAAATGCTCAGAGAAGCCGGATATTGCACCGGCGTGGAGAACTACTCCCGTCATCTGTCGGGGCGGGCTCCGGGCAGTCCACCCTGGACGTTACTGGACTATTTCCCTGATGACTTCATGCTCTTTATTGACGAGTCGCATATGACCCTGCCCCAGCTTCGTGGTATGTATCACGGTGATCGCTCCCGCAAGGAGACCCTGGTGGAATACGGTTTTCGTCTGCCTTCGGCTCTGGATAATCGTCCGTTGAACTTCACTGAGTTTGGACAGCGCATCAACCAGGTTATTTATACCTCGGCTACGCCGGCAGAGTATGAGTATGAGCACAGCCAGCAGGTAGTTGAGCAACTGGTCCGACCTACCGGTCTTCTTGAACCCACAGTTGAAGTTAAGCCCACCAAGGGGCAAATTGATGACCTCCTTGACCAGATTAAGACCCGGGTTGACAAAGGAGAGCGCTGCCTGGTGACCACCCTGACCAAGAGGATGGCTGAGGAGCTGGCTGACTACCTGATAGAGATGGGAACAAAGACCCACTACCTTCACTCTGAGATTGATACCCTGGAAAGGGTGGAGATACTGCGCGACCTCAGGCTTGGTGTTTACGATGTGGTGGTCGGGATAAACCTGCTTCGGGAAGGACTTGACCTGCCCGAGGTAAGCCTGGTAGCCATTCTGGATGCGGATAAGGAAGGCTATTTGAGGTCAAAGGAAGCCCTAATTCAGACTATGGGACGTGCCGCCCGCCACGTGGACGGGCATGTCATTATGTATGCTGATACCACTACTAATTCCATGGAAGCAGCTATAAAAGAGACACAGCGCCGCCGTCAGATTCAGGAAGCTTACAATAAAGAGCATGGCATCACCCCTCAAGGAATCAGAAAAGCAATCAGAGATATCACCGAGCGGGTGAGGGCGGTAGCTGAAACTCGTGCTCCTTATGTTGCTGTTGCTCCGATTGCTAAAGAAGATGTGGCACGCCTAATTAAAGAACTGGAGGCACAGATGAAGACCGCCGCCAGAAGCCTTGAGTTTGAGAAGGCAGCACTACTGCGCGACCGCATTATTGAGCTAAGGAAGGAATTTGCCGAAGATTTATCAACCTCACCCCCTTTATCCCCCTCTCCTTCAAAGGAGAGGGGGAGGTATTATACAAGGGGGACTTCGTCCCCCTAAAACCTCCTTTAAGAAGGATGGCAAGGAGAGTTTAAGAGAGGCTCCGCCTCTCTTATATAACCACTCCCCCCTCCCCTTGTAAGGGAAGGGGGGCAGGGGGATAGGTTGTTAAACAATACCCGCCAAGACAAAAGATGAACAACAAAGGGTCAGAAATAGAGACAAGGCAGGAGCGCCGCGAGAAGAAACTCAAGAAAAAGCGGAAGCGGATGCCCAAGCACGGACAAAGCCTAGCCAGAATATACATGGATGCTATTCTTAAGCGATTAAGACGCCAGCGGGCTGATAAATAGCGAAAAAATGGCAAGAGTGGAAGAAGCAACTGAGCCTCTTCACCTTGCTCTTCCGCGTACGGTCGATTATACTGCAAGAAAAGATATCGAGGTGATTGGAATGAAATTACCGGTGGTTATCACTTTGGGCGAAGACGGCTACTTTGTCGCCGAAATACCAGTAATACCTGGGTGCATTTCCCAAGGTAAGACTAAAGAAGAAGCACTAGCTAATATCAAAGAAGCTGCCGAACTTTGCTTGGAAAGCATGGAAGAGGAGGGCTGGACCCTGCCCAAGGAATACACCCTAGACCAGGTTGAGGTCAGTGCCTAATGGCACGGCTCCCCGTTATCTCTGGAAGTCAATGTATATCGGCACTGGAGCGCATCGGGTACCGAGTAGCTCGCACCAAGGGAAGCCATGTTCGGATGAGATGCCCAGGACGCAAGCCGGTCACTGTCCCAAGACACGACGAACTAGACCGCGGTACACTACGTGCTATCCTCCGCACTGCTGATGTAAGCGTTGAGGAATTCAACAGGTTACTCAAAGACTGAGGCGGGTAAAATGAGCCGCGCTGTATAAAAGGTAGAACTTTTAGTAAGAGCTTTGAGTTTTTAGCCTAGGATAAGCTGTAATCACCACTCGCATCTGCCTGTATATGGATGACTTTGCTGAAATTATCGACGAGAGTTTGGTCTTTTTCCACTGTTAACTGTTCGTAGTACTTGCCGACTCCTGCCTTAAAGTCCTCATAGTATTTCTCGACGATAAAGACCCATCGCCCATTGATTTTCATAATTCCACACGGTTGAGGAGGACGATTATGCATAATGATAGGCGAAGAACCCTTTGCGAAATATTCATGTGCAAGACCACATCTGAAAACGTCGTAGATGTCCAGTTGACACTTCAGTTTGCCATATTCTAGGCCCAGGTATTTATCGTTGAAGAATGCATTGAACCTGTCTTTTAGAGGTTTGTAACGATTTCGTTTATTTGGCTTGCCTAGTTCTCCTATTACTAATCCTCCAAAGAATTCAGTGTATTCTAAAAGCCCCAATGCAGCCAGAAAATTAGCCTTCCCACAAATTGCAGTGTCTATGTCGTGGTACATGAAGCCAAAGACATATTCCTTGAAGAACCACTCTATAGCTGTCATGGTGGTGTTAGTTAGCTCCTTTTGCTAAACTTCTGCAAGCAGGAAAATGAGCCGCTGAGGACTCGAACCCGTCCTAGCTAGTAGACTGTTCTTCCCCACCCCTCAT
>JBHIFE010000053.1:0-9609 GCA_046760985.1 Dehalococcoidales bacterium | reverse complement strand
TGGAGAGGGATTAAATCCCCCTTAGTCCCCCTTTACAAAAGGGGGAAACTAACTTCTCTCTTTCGTAAAGGGAGTTTTAGAGGGACGAAGTCCCTCTCTCATCACTTTCCCTTAACAAGGGGAAGGGGGATAAAGGGGGATGGGGTTACCAGATAAAACAACCTAAAGTGGTGAAGTTAATGAACAATTTGGATTTGGTGTATTGACAAAGAATTATGGGTATGTTATATTGGGGGCAAAATAAGCGTGGTTATAGGAAATGTTGGTTAAGATGTCTGAACAAACATTTTATGCTTACTACTATTATTATTTCTACTTTAGCTGGCGCGTGTGCGCGCGGGAGGGCTTGCCTATGAGTGGATGAGTGTATCAATAAGTAATAAATTTAAGAAGAGAAGTTCAAAGAAGAGCCCTCCCAAAAGGGCTTTTTTATTTTCAGGTTTTAATCAGAATATAAAGCAATAAGGAGGGGGAAATGATAATAATGAAGGCTGAGGCAACAGAAGAGGAGATAGCTAACGTGGTGAAAGAAATAAAGAAATACGGACTAAGAGCTGACGTTTCCAGGGGGGAGTACAGGACGGTGATTGGGTTAATCGGAGACGAGAGGAAGGCACCGTTCTCTCATTTTGCCGTTCTTCCCGGGGTGAAAGAAGCGTTGATGGTGGAAACGCCGTATAAACTAATAAGCAAGGAATATAGTAAACTCTTTGGCATGGAGAGTGAGCACCGGATAATTAAAGTGGGAAATCTCAGCATTGGCGGTGACGAGCCGGTATTCATTGCTGGACCCTGTGCTGTGGAAAGCAAACAGCAGTTACTCAGGATTGCTGAGGGGATAAAGAAAGCCGGGGCTCATATTTTGAGGGGAGGCATTTTTAAGCCAAGGAGTTCGGTTCACTCCTTCCAGGGACTGGGTGCCAATGGTCGGGAGGAGGCTGAGGAGGCTTTAACCTGGTTGAGTGAAGCCGGGAAGAAGTTTGAAATGCCGGTGATAACTGAAGTGAGAGGGGAGATGCAGGTTGACCTGATAGCTGAGTATGTTGATATTCTTCAAATAGGGGCTAGGAACATGTATGACCAAGACCTTCTTGCCAAGGTAGCCAGGAAGAATAAGCCCATTCTACTTAAAAGACACTTCGGTGCTGGTGTTGAGGAATTTCTGTCTTTTGCCGAATATATTGCCGCTGAAGGCAATAAGGATATAATCTTATGTGAAAGAGGGATATTACCGGTGGGCAAGGGGAGGAATTACACCAGGTATACCTTTGACCTGGCAGCTGTCCCGGCTATTCAGAAAGAGACTTATCTACCGATACTCGCCGACCCCAGTCATGCTACCGGTCGCCGGGACCTCGTCTTTAATATGAGTTGTGCGGCTATCGCCGCCGGGGCGAATGGATTAATGATTGAGACACACTACAACCCAGCGGAGGCACTGGTTGATGGTCAACAGATGCTAACCCCTGAGGAGCTTAAAGAAGTCATTGATGCCTGCCAGAGAGTGCACCGGACGGTGATGCCCGCAAATAAGTGAGGCGTGGTTAATTGACATAAAATGAGAAAAGTTAAAGTAAAACTTGGCAGTAATAGCTATGAAGTCTATGTGGGTTCGGGTTTGCTTACCCAGATGGGACGCTGGCTAAAAGAAATCGGGTTCTCCGATAAGCTGGTTATTATTACCGACCCCACGGTGAACCGACTATATGGCGAGGCGCTGAGTCAGAATCTGACTAAAGGGGGCTTCAAGGTGACTACCTTGCTGGTTGCCGAGGGGGAAGAGCAAAAGTCATTAGAAACCGCAGGTAGGCTATACCATGAATTGACTAACTGCCATGCGGAAAGGACAACGCCAATTCTAGCCCTGGGTGGTGGGGTTATCGGCGACCTGGCTGGATTTGTTGCCGCCACCTACTTGCGGGGGGTGCCGCTAGTACAAACACCGACAACCCTGCTGGCACAAGTTGATAGCAGCATTGGTGGCAAGGTGGCGGTAGACCACGGTCAATTGAAAAATATGATTGGGGCATTTTACCAGCCAAGGTTAGTAATTGCTGATATTGATACGTTAAGGACTCTCCCCACCGAGGAATTGGCAAACGGGCTAGCTGAGGTCATAAAAAGTGCTGCAATTCGGAACAATGAATTTTTTGCCTTTCTGGAGAAGAATATTGATAAGATAA
The DNA here is from genome assembly GCA_046760985.1 of Dehalococcoidales bacterium. GTDB lineage: Bacteria > Chloroflexota > Dehalococcoidia > Dehalococcoidales > RBG-16-60-22 > JBHIFE01. Next base: position 7,426 of record JBHIFE010000053.1, on the reverse strand, counting down.
AATCGCTTGATGAGGAAGCGCTGGAGGAGATTGTTTTTCAATCGGTGAAGATTAAAGCTGAGATAGTGGAAAAAGATGAGATGGATTTAGGTTTAAGAAGTCTGTTAAATTATGGTCATACGGTGGGACACGCTATTGAGTCGGCTTCAGATTTCAAAGTAGAACATGGTCGGGCAATTGCCATCGGTATGCTGGCGGCAGCAAGAATCTCCAATCAAATGGGTGTACTTGGCGAAAATGAACTAGCCAGGTTACAGAACGTGATTGAGAAAGCTGACCTGCCGACAGAAATGCCCGACCTTAAGCTGGAAGAGATAATCCGGGCGATGAAACATGACAAGAAAGTGCTGAAAGATAAAGCGAGGTTCGTCCTGCTGAAATCAATAGGGGATGCCTTCATTACTGATGAAGTAAGCCCCCATTTAGTAGAGCAGGTTTTGATTGACTATGAAAAGACCTAGAATTTGTGCCGTTATCGTAAGTAACGATTTAGAAGCAGTGAAGAGGGTGGAACCACTGGTTGAATTGTTTGAGGTACGCATTGACCTTATCGGTGATAGCTGGCGAGAATTGACCAGGCAGCTTAAGAAACCCTGGATAGCCTGTAATAGAAGTGCCAATGAAGGTGGTGGCTGGCGGGAGGGCGAACCAAAAAGGATAGAAGAGCTACTCAGTGCTATTGAGCTGGGGGCGAGCATGATTGATGTAGAACTTATGACGGAAAACCTGAAAGAAATTATGCCGCCGATTAAAAGGAGGGCAAAATGTCTCTTATCCTTCCATAATTTGAAAGGGACGCCCACTTTAAGCAAAATGAGGGAAATAGTACAAAGGGAATTAGAGGCTGGGGCTGATATATGTAAGGTAGTTACTACTGCCCAGAGGTTTGAGGACAATCTAGCGGTTTTGCAACTAATCTCGGACTTCCCCAGAATAAGAGTGGTTTCTTTTGCCATGGGAGCTTCGGGTTTTGCCAGCCGGATTCTTTGTCCGCTGGTTGGCGGGGATTTTACCTACGCTTCAATTGAGAAAGGTAAGGAATCTGCCTCTGGTCAGATAACGGTGGAGGATTTAAGGAAGATTTACCGAATGGTGGCGGAATGGAAAGCAGTCTGATATCAGGAAAAACAAAAATCTGTGGCGTAATTGGCGACCCCATAGAGCATACCATGTCGCCGGTAATGCACAATGCCGCCTTTAAAAAGCTGGGCATAGATTATTTGTACGTTGCTTTTAAGGTGAGTAAAGAGGAACTGGGCAGGGCGGTTGAAGGTGTGAGAGCCCTGAATATAAGGGGATTAAATGTTACCATACCACATAAAGTGGCAATTATCCCGTTTCTGGATAAAGTTGACCCTCTGGTGGAAAAGATAGGTGCGGTTAATACCATAGTGAATGATGGTGGAGTTTTGACCGGTTACAATACCGATGCTACCGGATTTCTGCAAGCACTACTCAAGCAGGGAGTCGAGCCGAAGGGGAAAAACATAGTCATTCTGGGGGCGGGTGGTGCCTCAAGGGCGATTTCCTTTATCCTTGCCGAAAGAGGTGCTAATCTGGTCATCTTAAACCGGGAATTAGAGTTGGACTGGGCGGAGGAGCTGGCTCGCCGCATTTCTCAAGTCTTTAACCAAGAAGTGAAAGCCCTACTACTTAATGAGGATAATCTGGCAAAAGTACTGGAAAGGGCTGATGTTGTGGTCAATGCTACCAGTGTGGGCATGAGTCCTAATATTGATGAGACCCCGGTTCCCGCCAGGCTGCTCAAGCCTGGCTTGATTATTTTTGATATTGTCTATAATCCTATCAAAACCAAGTTGCTGAAGGAAGCTGAGGCGGCTGGTGCCAAAACTATAGGCGGACTTGATATGTTTGTCTGGCAGGGGGCTCTGGCTTTTGAGAAATGGACGGGTCAGCAAGCCCCGTTTGAACTGATGAAAAGGGAAGTAATTAAGAGATTGTCTAGCAACCTATCCCCCTGCCCCCTTCCCTTATTAAGGGAAGGGGGCGTAGGGAGAGAGGGTTAATAGACAACCTCAATTAAGGCTTTAAGACATGAAAAGTAACATCGCCCTGATTGGTTTCATGGGAACGGGGAAAACGGTGGTGGGTAAGACTCTAGCTGAGAGGCTGGGCAAGGAATTTATTGAGATGGACGCTTTGATTGAGCGGAAAGCAGGGAAGACTATACCCGAAATATTCCAGCAGGACGGTGAGATAGTTTTTCGTGAGCTTGAGATTGAGGTTGCCAAAGAGGTTTCCCAGAGAGAAAATGTAGTTATTGCTTGTGGTGGCGGGGTGGTCCTCAATAAGATAAACATTGACCGACTAAAAAGGGGATGCCTGATAGTTTACCTGACGGCGTCGCCGGGAGAAATTCTAAAGCGGACATCAGGTGACGAAAACAGACCTCTGCTGAAGACGGCTGAGCGAGCTTTGCGTATCCGGGAGCTTCTGAAGTTTCGTCAGCCATTTTATGAGCGAGCCGCTGACATAAAAATAAATACTTCAAGATTAGATATTAACTCGGTTGTTGAGCAAATAATAAGCCAGGCGAAAGCAAATGGAAGTTTCAGTTTCTAAGAGTGAAGTAAAAGGGAAGGTAAACGCCCCTTCTTCAAAAAGCTATACTATCCGGGGTTTGATGTGTGCTGCCCTGGCTAAAGGCGAAAGCGAAATAATACACCCCTTAAGCTCCGATGATACCGAAGCTGCGTCAAACGTATTAAGCAAGGTTGGGGTTCGCATTGGTCAGGAAGCGGATTTGTGGCGAGTCGCTAGAGGGGACTTCCATGAGCCCGATACCGACTTGTTCTGTGGTGAATCAGCAGCGACGTTAAGGTTTATGACGGCGATATGTTCTCTAGTCCCCGGGGAATGTAGATTGGTCGTTGGTCCTTCTTTGGGCAAAAGACCGGTCAAGCCCTTAGTTCAGGCACTCAGGCAATTGGGGGTGGATTGCTCCTCTCAGGGGGAGGTAGCCCCGGTAATTGTTAAAGGGGGCAGACTAAAAGGAGGAGTGACCGAATTGCCGGGTAATATCAGTTCTCAGTTTGTCTCAGCTTTGTTATTAATTGCCCCCTTTGCTGAGGAGGGAGTAGTGATCAGGCTGACCACACCCTTAGAGTCAAAGCCTTATGTAGTGATGACTCTAGAATGCCTGAAAAAGTTCGGGATAGACATAGTATTCTCCAAAGCTCTTGACGAATTTGAGATAGCCAAGCAAACCTATAAACCAGCCAAATACGGGGTAGAGGGCGACTGGTCATCAGCTTCATATTTCTTGGCTTTGGGAGCTGTCTCCGGAGAGGTAGAGGTCAGAAATTTAAATCCGGATAGTTTGCAAGGCGATAAGATGATGCTAAACTTCTTGCAGGATATGGGCGCCTTAGTTAAGGTGAACCAAAATTCAGTCGTGGTGAGAAAATCAAGGTTGAGTGCCATCAGCGCTGATTTAACTGACTGCATAGACCTGCTGCCCACTATGGCAGTGCTGGCTGCTGTTGCTGATGGAGTAAGCGAGTTCGTTGGCATAGAAAGGGCACGGCTAAAGGAATCAAACCGGGTGGCTGCAGTAAGAGAAGGTCTGGAAAGGATGGGCGTAAAAGTCACCGAGGAGAGAAACAGATTGACTATTTACGGCTCAAAACCAAGGGGTTCGGTTATAGATAGTAAGAGTGACCATCGGATTGCCATGGCTTTCAGTATCCTCGGCTCACTGATTGGCGAGATGACAATAAAGGAAGCTGAATGTGTCAACAAGACATTTCCTGAGTTCTGGGATATACTAAAAAGCATCGGGGTCAAGGTGGAAATAGATGGGAAATAGTTTCGGCAAGCTTTTCACCATAACCAGCTTTGGTGAAAGCCACGGGAGATGTGTAGGAGTTACCATAGATGGCTGCCCGGCTGGTCTCCCTGTTACTGGGGAGGATATCCAGAGGGAAGTGGATAAAAGAAAACCGGGGGTGAGTGTGGCTGCCACCAAGCGGGTGGAAGAAGATAAGGTAGAGATTCTTTCTGGCATCTTCAAGGGCATCACTACTGGTGCTCCTATCTGTCTGTTGATATGGAACAGGGATGTTGATTCCAGCGAGTATGAAAAAAATAGATTCCTACCCAGACCGGGTCATGCCGACTATACTGCTTTTGTGAAATATGGAGGGTTTAACGATTTCCGGGGCGGCGGCAGATTTTCGGGAAGAGTCACGGCTACTTTTGTTATGGCGGGGGCGATTGCCAAGAAATTGCTCGGTTTGAGTGGCATTGAAGTTCTGGCTCATACTGTTGAAATAGGCGGAATAAAGGCTCAGCCCAGGGAATTTGAGGAAATAAAAGAAAATGTGGAGAAAAACCGGCTCCGATGCGCCGATTTGAAAGCAGCTAAGGCAATGGCGGGACTGATTGAGAAGGTCAAGGAAGAAGGTGACAGCCTTGGCGGGATTATTGAGGGCATAGCCCGTAATGTACCGGTTGGTTTGGGGGAGCCAGTCTTTGACAATCTGGATGGGGAGTTAGCCAAAGCCCTTCTGGCAATTCCTGCGGTCAAGGGAGTTGAATTTGGTGCTGGCTTCTCCGTGGCTGGGAAAAAGGGGTCAGAAAATAATGACGCCTTTATCATTAAAGGTGGTAAGATAATTACCACAACCAATAATGCTGGTGGCATACTTGGCGGAATAAGTAATGGTATGCCAATAGTGGTCAGGGTTGCCGTCAAGCCAACCGCTTCTATTGCCAAAAGTCAGCACACGGTTAATCTTAAAGAGATGAAAGAAGCCAGCTTAGCGGTTAAGGGGAGGCATGATGTTTGTATTGTGCCCAGAGCGGTGCCTGTGGTTGAGTCAATGATGGCAGTGACTCTTTGTGACTTCGCCCTGAGGGCGGGAATAATGCCGAGGGTAATAATAAAATGAACTTGGAAGACTTAAGAAAAAGAATAGATGAAGTTGATGCCAAGATAATTGAGCTTATCGGTGAGAGGATAAGAATAGCTGAAGATATAGGCAGGGGGAAAAAGGAGCAGAACAAGCTAGTTGAGGATAAAGAAAGGGAATATAGAGTTCTGGAAAATGTCAGAAGAATTGCCCGGGATAAAAATATAAAGATAAGTCAAGAAGACATAGGAAGCATCTACGGGCGAATAATTGAGGCGTGTAGAAATATACAAGGAGTAGAGGTTGCTTTTCAGGGTGAGATTGGTGCCTATAGCGAGGAAGCTGCCTTCCAATTTTTCGGGTCTTCAATCCAGATTAAACCTTGTGAGAGTCTGGAGGAAGTGTTTAAAGTTGTGGAAGAAGGAGTGCAGTTTGGGGTTGTCCCGGTGGAGAATTCATTGGAGGGGAGTATCAGCCGGGTATATGACCTTCTCTTAGATTCCAGTCTGAGGGTATGTGGTGAGATAGAGCTTCGGGTTATTCATTGCCTGATAGCCAGTGCCGGGGCAGGGCTGGATACGATAAAAAAGGTTTATTCTCATCCGCAGGCTCTGGCTCAGTGCCGGAATTTCTTGAAACATTTAGACTGTGAACTAATCCCCACCTATGATACTGCGGGAAGTGTAAAGATGATAAAGAAGAGCCGCTTGCCAGATAGCGCAGCTATTGCCAGTGCCAGAGCTGCCGAAATTTATGGAATGAAGATAATCAGGCAGGAAATAGAAGATAACCCGAATAATTTCACCAGATTTTTCATCTTGTCCAAAGAGGATTCCCCGCCATTAGGCAATGACAAAACCTCTATAGTTTTTTCGACAAAAGATAGACCGGGAGCGCTTTATGAATCTCTGAGGGAATTTGCCATCAGGAATATCAATCTGACCAAGCTTGAGTCCAGACCAACGAGGCAGAAGCCGTGGCAATATAATTTTTATCTGGACTTTGAAGGTCACCGTGAGGATAAACTAGCCCGGGAAGCTCTGGAGAGTTTGGAAAGGACTTCAATCTTCGTAAAAATATTGGGTTCATATCCCAAAGCGATAAAGACGAGGTGACTAGGTGAGGGTAGCAATAATTGGTGGCTCGGGAAAGATGGGGCGGTGGTTGGCTAATTTCTTATTAAAAGATGGCAAAGAGGTAGTGATAAGTGGCAGGAATGAAAGAAAGCTACTGGAAGCCAAGCAGCAACTGGGTGTTGAGGTCGCCTCTAATGTGGAAGCAGTCAAGAGTGCTGACGTCGTTCTGCTTTCAGTGCCAGTAGAGAGTTTTGAAGAGGTGGTGACACAGATAAGCCCCCATATACAGCCTAGGCAGGTTGTTGCCGAAATTTCTTCTATCAAAGTGTTTCCGGTGGCAACAATGCATAAGCACTTAAAAACAAAATTTACCCTTGGTGTGCATCCATTGTTTGGTCCTGGTGCTAGAAGTATAGTTAATCAGAATTTCATTCTGACACCTACTAATGATGAGGAGAGAGCTCTGGCACAAAAAGCCAGGAAGTATTTGGAAACCAGAGGAGCTAGAGTTAGCTTAATGACTCCTCAAGAACATGATGAAAAAATGGGCATCATTCTCGGGCTTCCCCATTTTATTGCTCTGGTCTCCGCAGATACCCTACTCAGCAGTGATTTAAGAGAGATGGAGGCAATTGGTGGCATTACCTATAAACTGTTAGTAACTCTGATGGAAAGTGTTATTTCGGAGGATCCGGAGTTTTACGCCTCCTTGCAAATGAATTTACCTCATATAACCGAGATGGAAAAACTATTCCAGAGAAAAGCCAAGGTATGGGCAGATTTAGTCAAAAACAAAGACAGACAGAAATTTGTCCAGCAGATGAAAGTCTTGAGAAATAGACTAGAGAAGGATAATCCTGATTTTGGCAAGGCTTATGAAAACATGTATAGAATCGTGGAAGGATTATGACTTTACCTCGTATGTGCCAAAAATGAAGTCCAAGTCTTCTTGCAGAGCTGAGACCTTCCCCGGAGAGAAGAGCTTTTCATCTATATCGAGCATCACCTTCGTTTCGGTCTTAGCTGAACCAACAACGTGGACTCTAAGGCATTCCTTTTCAGCCTTGCCCGGCTCGCTCTGAACCTTAAAGGTTAGAGTGCCGCGAGAAATAAATGATGACGAATCGTTAGGCAGGGGATATGTCTCCAGCTTTACTTCACCTGGGCTTACCCCTTGCTTCAGGACGAAGTCCCTTATCTCATCATAAAGTAGCTCAGGATTTACCGCTTTATATGTCTTCCTAATTTGCATCTACATCTCCTTGTTCAGGTTAACCAGAAACTCAGCGTTGGTTTTGGTCTTGCGCAGGCGCTCAATGACCCGCTCTGTGGCTTCAACGAAGTTGGCGGAGTCAGAAGCAATCATAGACACCATGCGCCGCAGCAGCCATACCTGCTTTAGGCTCTCCTCGTCTATTAATAACTCTTCTCGTCTGGTGCCACTACGCTGAATATCCATAGCCGGGAAGATGCGGC
>JBHIFE010000052.1:0-9682 GCA_046760985.1 Dehalococcoidales bacterium | reverse complement strand
TGCATATCCTGCGCCGTTACCATCTCCGTAGCATCAAGAACAAGCAAAACTATATCTGCCCGGTCAATAGCCCTGAGGGCACGGATGACGCTATATCGTTCTACCCCCAGCCTTACTCGCCCCCGCCGCCTGATACCGGCAGTATCAATAAGTAGCACACTTTGTCCATCAAAGTCAAACAAAGTATCTACGGCATCACGGGTGGTTCCGGGAATCTCATCAACAATAGCCCGCTTTTCACCGACCAGAGCATTTAACAGCATTGATTTACCCACGTTAGGTCTACCGACAATGGCTACCTTCATAATCTCTGTCTTAGCCTCTATCGGTAGCGGGGCTGGTAACAAAGAAATAATTTTGTCGAGTAGTTCAGCAGTGCCCCGACCATGATAGGCACTAACGGTCAATGGTTCCCCTAGCCCTAACTGATAAAATTCTACCGCCTCGGTTTCAAGTCTGGCGTTATCCGCTTTATTAGCCACTAACAGTATGGACTTATTCACCCGACGAAGCTTATCAGCCATCTCCAGGTCTGGAGGCGTTACTCCACTCTTAACATCTACTAAGGAAACAATAACATCAGCCTCAGCAATAGCCACCTCTACCTGCTCTTTGACCCCCTGAGCCACAGGGGCATGGGGCTCCAGCTCCAAACCACCGGTATCAACCATAGTAAATTCAACTCCCTGCCAGAAAACATTGGCAAATATACGGTCACGAGTAGTTCCCGGCAAGTCCTCAACAATAGCCAGCGGCTTCCCCGCCAGCCGGTTGAGAAGAGTGGATTTACCTACATTCTGTCGACCAACAATAGCCACTATTGGCTTACTCACCGCCACCCCTCTATTCACTCCCTCTTTACTAACTCTTTGGCGAGCTTCACGCTCGGAGGCTCAATCCCAGTTCTGGCGATATTCCTTAACTCGGTGATGTTATCCCTGAAATTTTGGGCAAAAGCATTATATTCCATCACGAATTTATTATACTGGTCTAACGTTTCCTGTGGGATTTCAATCTTCTCCGCCAGCTCATAAAACTGCTCAACAAAGTCATAATAACGACTGGTTATCAGCCACAGTTCATTTAAATAGGTGTACAGATAGTCAGCAAACCTTCTGACTCCAATGTCGCTTTCCACCCGGCTGATAAAGCTATTACACCAGCTATTAAAAATACGCCGTGACATATCACAGGCTCGTGCCCAATCCCATACCTTGGGATTATCTATGGCGAACAGACTATCTATGATAGCAAAGATGGACAGCGAGGAATCACCCATAAATCGACTATTAAAATACTCAGCCAGTCGTCTCAACTTTACTGCAGAAAGCCCCAGTTTCTTCTCCCTAGCTCTAATTACTGCCACCACCAAGCCGATGCCCAGGATAACAATCAGAGTTGGAACTACAGCTTCAATTGGCCATCCATAAACATAGCCAACCACAGCTAATAACGTTATTAAAGCTGGACACCAACCCCAGTTGGCTAAAGTCTTTAACACATACATGCCGTTCCCTCTATTGAAATCTAGCCAATGGTATCTCTAGACCACCCAGCATCCCCGCTAGTAACGCTTTCTGTAAGTGCATTCTATTCTCAGCTTGGTCAAAGACAACCGACCGTGAGCTGTCCAATATGCCCTCAGCCACCTCCTCGCCATGATGAGCCGGCAAGGGGTGCATCAATATGGCATCTTCCTTAGCTAAAGACAGGAGCTCATTGTTCACCCGGTAGCTAGCAAATATTTGCCGTCGCCGCTCCACCTCAGCTTCCTGCCCCATACTCGTCCAAACATCAGTATAAACAATATCAGCCCCCCTAACCGCTAGATGCGGCTCCTCGGTGCAAAATATTTCCGCACCACTATCCATAGCATAGTCCTGAGCCAGACGCAATATTCGCTCCTGAACCCTGTAGTCGTGGGGAGAAGCAATCCTGAAATTCATCCCGGTAAGTGAAGCGGCTAACATCAGACTGTGTGCCACATTATTGCCATCACCAACATAAGCTAAGGTCAACTCCTCAAGCTCGCCCTTCTTCTCATAAATGGTAAGAAGGTCAGCTAGTGCCTGGCAAGGGTGTTCTAAATCAGACAAGGCATTTATCACCGGCACATTGGAATAGCTAGCCAGAGTCTCCAGAGTTTGGTGGGAAAAGGTGCGGGCAGCGATAGCATCCACATAGCGAGCCAGCACTTGGGCTACATCTGGAACTGACTCTCGTTTGCCTAAGCCGACCTCAGCCGGAGAGAGATAAATAGTATGACCGCCCAACTGCCGCATAGCTAATTCAAAGCTGACCCGAGTCCTTAACGAGGGCTTTTCAAACATCAAGGCTAATACCTTCCCACTAAGTAAGGAAGTCCACCCCTCGGCTTTCATATCAATAGCATTAGCTATGAGTAACCGAATGTCCTCACTACTGAGGTCAGATACTGAAAGTAAATCTTTACCCTCCAAATTAACCTCCGCTTATGCCCTACAGTATATCACGAAAATATAATTATTCAAAAATGGTGGTTGACAGGATATGAGAAACTTATCTAATATGCAGTAAATTAGGAGGTATGATGACTAAGACCGAAAAGTTTACCGTATCCGGAAGCCAGTTGGTGGAGAAGGTCAAACAACTTATCCACGAAGGGAACATCAGAAAAGTACGTTTGCTCCACGAAGGGCGAATCTTAATCGAGATTCCATTGACAATAGGTGCGCCAGCGGTAGCAATAGGTATTCTAGCTGCTCCGGTCCTAGCTGCCCTGGGTGCTTTCGCTGCGCTGGTAACTGAATGCACTATTGAGGTGGAGAGGATAGAAAAACCATAAGTGACGGGAAGTTATGTTCTCATTTTACAGCTCCCTAAACAGCAGATAATTAACATAGGCAGCCTGGCAAATGTCTGCTTTCCTGGTGGCTACTATGCTTATGTAGGCTCAGCCCGGGGTGAGATTAGACCTAGATTAAGCCACCATCTTGACAGAAACAAGAAACTGCACTGGCATATTGACTACCTATTACAAAAGGCAACCATCACCGATATAATTGTCAGCGAGGCGGAGGGCAGGGTTGAGTGCATTATTGTTCAAGCACTCAGTGCTCAATTTGATTCTATCCCTGGCTTTGGTTGCAGTGACTGCCGCTGCTTGAGTCACCTCTTTTTTGCCCCTGAGAAAAGACAGATGAAATCAACCATAATGTCAACATTGAAATCGCTAGCTATGTCGCCAAAATTAATGGGGTTAAGAGGTAACCAAAAATGACAGAAATCATTCTGGTAAGACACGGAGAAACTGAGTGGAACGTGGCGAATATATTTAGGGGCAGAACTGATGTTGGGCTAAATGAAACGGGACTAAGACAGGCAAAACTACTGGCCGAATATCTAAGTAACGTAAAGATAGAAGCGGTTTACTCCAGTCCACTAAAGCGAGCCTTAAAGACGGCTGAAATCATTGCTAGCCATCATAAACTTGATGTAGATATTGCCCCAGACCTTACCGACTTTAATTTTGGCAAATGGCAGGGTTTATATCAGCAAGAGGTGAAGGATAAATATAAAGAACTCTACGCCGAATGGATCAACCATCCTGAGCAAGTGAAAATGCCAGACGGCGAAAGCCTAGATGATGTCAGGAAAAGAGCCGTGCCTTTGGTAGCTAAGGTAATTGCTAAATACGGGGGGACTGTGGTCTTAATATCTCACCGAGTAGTGAATAAAGTTTTAATTTGTGCCCTACTCGGTCTAGATAATTCTCACTTCTGGAACATAAAGCTAGATACATGCGGAATTACTACTTTCACTTATGAAAAGGAACGATTCATTCTTACCAAGCACAATGATACTTCCTACCTAAAACCCATCACCAAGGCTCCGCTCAGTGACTTTTAATAATCTACCCCTTTACATAGTATGAAGAGACGGTTACAATGCAAGTGGGATAATTCGTAGAAACGGAGGTAATGACCAGTGAGCATTGAATGGTTCCGTGACTTGGTCGTGTCCATTTTTAGTTTAGGGGCAACTGTAGTAATCATCTTGATTGGGGTGTTAGCCCTTTTGCTTTACCGCAAGCTCAGACCTATACTGAATTCACTGAAGGCAACTACGAAAACCGTAGAGAACATTTCTTCCACTGTAGAGGAGGAAGTATCCAGACCTCTGGCTCAGTTAGCCGCTTTCATTCAAGGTATCTCCCAGGCAGTTAGCCTAATCAGTAAATTTTCTAAAAGAAAAGAGGGAGGGAAAGATGGCTGAAAAAGACACAGGACTTAGTTTCACCGTCGGGTTCATCATCGGTGCCGTGGTCGGCGTAGCTATCGGTTTTCTCTATGCGCCTAAACCGGGGAAGGAAACAAGAGAACTACTAAAGGAGAAGGCAGAAAAAGCTCGAGAAAAAGCAGGTGAAGTTGCCGAAAAGGCAAAGGAAGCAGCAGTCAAGGCAGAAAAAAGAGTAGAAGAAAAACTCGGCAGAAAAAAGACGGCATAATAGGTCACAGGCATATTCACACTATATTCAGCTGCTAGACCCACCAACTGACCCTTTCTCTGACCCTAAGTATATGAGAGGGGTGAGTCTTATAGGTAATGACAAGTATACTTCGTAAACACTGGCGCCTAGTATCTTTAGTACTAGGTATTATTATAGTATTTTGGATTCTATACCTGCTGAGAACGGCTATATTCCCTTTCGTTCTCGGCTTGGTTCTTGCCTATCTTTTGTTGCCAGTTATTTCCTGGCTGGAGAGAAAGCTGCCCCGCCAGGGAAGCTGGCTACAGTTTAAGCGAGTCTTTTCCATCCTGATAGTCTTTATAGTGCTCCTTGCCCTTATTGCCGCTTTTTCCTACTTTATCGTGACGGCAGTCATTGATGCCTCTTTAACTTTAGCCGAAAGTGCTCCCTATTTTATTGGTAAGAGCTTAGCCAGAATACAGGAATGGCTTGAGATTGTGCGGCAGCAATTTCCCCCAGAAATACGCCATGAAGTGGATAAAGCCCTTCTTGAAGCTGGAGTAGCTCTAGGTAACACCATACGAGACGCCATCGTCAAAGGTATTTCCTTTGTGCCGCGTACTTTCAGTATATTCCTTGGTCTAGCGGCACTACCCCTCTTTCTCTTCTATATCCTAAAGGATTCGGAAAGGCTAAAAAGGAGTTTTTATTCAGAGCTCTCCCCGGGAATTGCTGAACATATCAGAAATATTATGTCAATCATTGAACGAGTACTGGGTCGTTACATTCGCGCTCAATTGATGCTCGGTCTGATTGTAGCTTACTTTACTTTCGTTGGATTACTAATATTGAGAATACCGTTTGCCCCCGTCCTAGCTCTCCTAGCCGGTATCGGAGAACTTATTCCAACATTGGGACCGTGGCTTAGTGGTGCTGTAGTCGCCATCGTTACTCTAGCGGTAGCACCAGAAAAAGTGCTTTGGGTAATTCTCCTCTTCCTGGCAGTCCAGCTACTGGAAAACAACTTACTTGTCCCCAGAATTCACGGCGGGTATCTGCACATACATCCTGCCATTTTGATAGCTTTACTGGTTATTGGGGCTTATATCGCTGGCTTCTGGGGACTGCTGTTAGCTGCCCCACTGACAGCTACCGGGGTAGAGGTTTACAAATATGTACGCCAGCGCTACCAGGAGGCAGAAAAAGCCAGCGAGCAGTCTGAGGAAAGTTAGTTATCTTCCTGTCCCTCCATCCTCCAACTCTGTTATAATTAAATTATGAAAAAGCCGCTGCTGGTTCTGTTTGATGGTAATGCCATAATCCACCGTGCTTACCACGCCTTTGAAGCTACCAAATTTCGGGCTGCCAAACCACTAACCGTCTCCAAAACTGGGGAGGTGGTAAGTGCCGTATATGGCTTTGCCCTTATGTTACTCAAGGTACTGGGCGAACTGAAACCTACACACTATGCCATTGCTTTTGATAAAAAGGGACCTACCTTCAGGCATCAGCTTTTTGACCAGTATAAGGCACAGCGACCGCCAGCTCCGGACGAGCTGGTCAATCAGATAGAGCGGGTAAGACAACTGGTTGAAGCCTTCCGTATCCCCACCTTTGAGCTTGACGGCTATGAAGCTGATGATATTTTAGGCACCCTTAGCCACCAAGCTAGTCAGCAAAACATTGACACTGTCATCGTTACTGGCGATGCTGACACTATGCAACTAGTATCACCTCGGGTAAAGGTGCTTTATCCCAAACCGGGGCGAAGCTTCAGCGATACCATGCTCTATGACCAGACAGCGGTAAGCGATAAGTATGGCATAAAACCGGAACATATTGCTGACCTCAAGGGGCTGGTGGGTGACCCTTCGGATAATATCCCCGGAGTCCCTGGCATAGGCAAACAAACTGCCACCAAACTCATCCAGCAATTTGGCACTGTAGAGCAAATCTATGACCACATTGACGAAGTGACCCGACCCAAAGTCCGCGACATATTACGGGAAAACGAAGCTTTGGCTCGTCAGAGCAAGATGCTGGCTACTATCGTTACTCAAGCACCGGTTAGCCTCAAGCTGACTGACTGCCAGATTAGTCAATATGACCGCCCTCGGGTAACTGAACTATTCCGTGAACTTGAATTTGTCAGCCTGCTGTCCAGACTACCTGAACTCGAAGAAACAGCTTTAGAATCACCCTACACTCAGGTTAAAACCAAGCCGCCTCAAGGAGACTATCGTATCATAAACACCACCTCAGCCCTGGACGAGTTGCTGAACCGCCTCTCTGGGGTCAAATCTTTTGCCCTTGATCTGGAGACGACAAGCTTAAACGCAATGTCGGCTCAACTAGTAGGCGTTGCTTTATCACCAGCTCAGGGTGAAGCTTATTATATTCCAATTGGGCATGTCGGCTGGGAGCAAGTAGAGCAACTGCCAATCCAGCAGGTTATTGACCGTCTTAAGCCTCCTCTGGAAGATGTTAACCTAGCCAAGCTTGCCCACAATGGTAAGTATGATATGACGGTACTGGCAGAACACGGGGTAACGGTTAACAACCTCACCTTTGACACTATGGTCGCTGCTTACCTACTGGGTGAGAAATCTTTAAACCTGAAAACCCTCGCCTTTAGCAAGCTGAATATTGAAATGACACCTATTACCGCCCTTATCGGCTCAGGTACCAAGCAGCTCTCCATGTCTCAAGTAGAGATAAATAAGGCAGCTGATTACTCCTGTGCTGATGCTGACATTACCGGACGATTGACCAAGCTGCTAAGCGCCGAGCTTCGCCAACAAGGGCTGTGGCAGCTATTCTCTGAAGTTGAGATGCCACTGGTGCCAGTGCTTCTCCGTATGGAAAGAAATGGAGTAGCTCTGGATACGGAACTACTGAGGGATATGTCGCATCAGCTTGGTGAGCAGTTAATAAAGCTGGAGGCAGAAATATTTAGCCATGTTGGTCACCAGTTCAATATAAATTCACCTCAGCAATTGAGCTCTGTCCTGTTTGAAGAATTGAAATTACCAACGGCACACAAGGGCAAGAGCAAATATTCTACCGAGGCATCGGTCCTAGAGGAGCTTCGCGGAGCTCACCCCATAATAGAACTTATTTTGGATTACCGGCAGTTAACTAAACTCAAGTCAACCTACATTGATGCTTTGCCCGGTCTAATAAACCCCAAAACGGGACGGGTTCACACCAGCTTTAACCAGACCAGGACAGCTACCGGACGACTTTCTTCAAGCGAGCCTAACCTGCAAAATATCCCCGTCCGAGGTGAAATGGGGAGACAGGTCAGGCAAGCTTTTGTTGCGCCACATGGCTCCTGCCTCCTGGGTGGAGACTATTCACAGATTGACCTCCGGGTTCTGGCTCACCTATCTCAAGACCCGAGCCTCTTAAGTGCCTTTCACCAGGATGAGGATATTCACACTGCCACCGCCGCCCAACTCCTAGGTGTACCCACTTCTAAGGTAACGCCAGATATGCGTCGGCTGGCAAAAACAGTTAATTTTGGCGTTATCTACGGAATGAGTGAGTATGGACTGGAGCAGGCGACTGAGCTATCACGGGAAGAGGCTGCCCAGTTCATTGCCGCTTATTTTGAAAAATACCCCAAGGTAAAGGAGTATCTTGAATCAACCAAAGAGCAAGCCAGAGAAACTGGTTACGTTCAGACGATGCTGGGTAGAAGGCGGTTTATCCCCGAGATCAGTTCATCTAACCGCCAAGTGAGGGAAGGCGCCGAACGCATGGCAATAAATATGCCAGTGCAGGGTACCTCAGCCGACATCATAAAAGTAGCCATGATTAACCTATGCCAGGAGATGGACAAGCGCCAGCTAAAAAGTAAGATGTTACTACAGGTGCACGATGAACTTGTCTTTGAAGTTCCCGGGGAGGAACTGGAAACAATGCAAGCACTCGTTCCTGAGGTAATGTCCACGGCTTTGAAACTCAGCGTCCCATTAAAGGTAGACACCAAGACCGGAGCCAATTGGGGGGAGATGGAATAGAGTGCCCGAGCTGCCTGAAGTAGAGACGATAAAAAATGAGCTAACACCGCATATTGTTGGGCGCAAGCTTACCGGCGTTACTCTTCTCTGGGATGGAATAGTGCGCCAACCATCAGCGGCTGACTTCTGCTCCCGCCTCATCGGACGGAAAATAACCGGGTTGGCTCGGTATGGTAAGTATCTTGCCATTAACTTAACTGGTGATGATTTATTAATTATCCATTTGAAAATGAGCGGCTCTTTGCTGATTAGTCGAGATTCTTCAGAGCCACCCAAGTATACCCGAGCTATAATTCATCTGGATAATGGCACTTATATTTTCTTTCGCGACCCACGAAAGCTTGGAGCAATGTGGCTGGTAGGTGATAAGAATGCTATTGTCGGCAAGCTTGGTCCGGAACCCTTGGAAGACGACTTTACCCATCAAGTTCTGGCTCAACGCTTGAAGAACCGCATGGCGTCAATAAAAGCTCTTCTTTGTGACCAGTCCTTTGTCGCTGGCATCGGCAATATGTATGCTGATGAAGCCCTTTTCGCTGCTGGAATCCACCCGCTAAGACCGGGGGGAAGTTTGTCTCGAGATGAGATAGAGCGACTTCGTGGTGCCATTAAGCAGGTCTTATGGTCAGCCATTGGTAACAAGGGAGCCAGTGTAAGTACGTACTACCGCCCCGGCGGTGAATTGGGGACAGCCCATTTTGAATTTAAGGTTGCTCATCGCGGTAATATGCCCTGTCCTAACTGCGGCACCCCTATCCAGCGTATCAAAGTCCGAAATCGCGGCACCTATTTCTGCCCCAAATGCCAGCCCGCATTCTAGCCATTATTAGAGACCCCCCAGCCCTTTGATAAGCTGGGGGGTCTCCTTTGCAACCGACTAACCTGTCACCCGGTTAGTAAAAATCAGGCAGCAGCTACCCTCTCTTTACCTACTCGCCTTAGTGTAGTTATGGCTAGGTAAACTAAAACGATAGCCAGGATAAAGAGCACTACACAGATGGCTGCCTGCAAAAAGTTAGCCGCGGCTACCGTTTTGAGGAACATAAACACTAGAGCGGTTAAGGTAACAGCCAGCATGAAAATCATAGGATAAAGAACAAACTTGTTGTCTTTGCCCATCCTGAACAGCCAGACAGTACCCGCTAGCAGAGCTAATGAAGCCATAAGCTGGTTAGCCGAACCGAACAGGGGCCAGAGTGTCTTCCAG
>JBHIFE010000051.1:0-9894 GCA_046760985.1 Dehalococcoidales bacterium | reverse complement strand
AGGAACTCAAGAAGGGTGGGGATTTTGGTGGTGAGCCATCAGGAAGCTGGATTTTCCCCAATATCTCATTATGTCCTGACGGCATCTATGCTGCGGCTCAGGTAGTAACTATAGCCAACCAACAAAAAATCTCAGAGTTAGTTGATAGTGTACCCAGTTATCCTCTCCTCCGCGGTAGTATCAGTAGCGAAGGGGTAGCGATGTCCAGTTTAGAGTCGCGATTAATGGCGATGAAGCCGTTATCAGTAAGTAATATTGATGGTATCAAGCTGAACTTTAAAGACGGCTGGCTGCTTGTCCGAGCCTCGGGCACTGAGCCTAAGATTAGGCTGACGGCTGAGGCAAAGAGTGAGTCACGGGTGCACCAGCTATATGATAGTGGCATCAGGGCAATCAAGGATTGTATTGAGATAGTTAAGGAGAAAGCAAGTTGAAGGCAATTATTTTGGCTGCCGGTGAAGGTAGTCGGATGCGCCCCCTTACCTATACCAGACCCAAGGTAATGCTACCTATCGCCAATAAGCCCATCTTAGAGCACTTGCTTATTGAAGCTAGCCAAGCTGGCATTAAGGAGTTTATTTTCGTTGTTGGCTACTGTGATGAGCAGGTGCGTGATTATTTTGGTAAAGGTGGGAAATGGGGAGTAAATATAGTCTATTGCAATCAGAGAAAGCAACTGGGTACGGCTGATGCGCTTAGAATGGCTGAAGGTTTAGTTGATGGAAATTTCTTAGTAATAAATGGTGACATTATTGTTAACCAAGAGGACATTAAAGGTTTAGCTAGTAAGAGTGATAATACCCTGAGCGTAATTGAAGTTAAGGATGCCAGTAATCTAGGCATGGTTGAGTTAAGCAAGGATGGAGTGGTGCGTATTTGTGAGAAGGTGAAGAAACCCCCGTCCCGTACCGCAAATGCCGGGCTATATCTATTCACTCCAGATATATTTAGTGCTATATCCCAGACGTCAAAATCACCACGGGGGGAGTATGAGATAACCGATTCTTTACAATTGCTGATAGATAAGGGGTGTCCTGTTTCTTATCACAAAATTAACTATTGGCTTGACCTCAGCTACCCCTGGGATTTACTCTCGGCTAACGAATCACTGCTAGCTGGGATTGAGTCGCAGAACTCGGGTGAGGTAGAAGAGGGCGTGGTAATTAAGGGAGTCGTTTCTATTGACAAAAATACCGTAGTAAGGTCAGGCTCTTATATAGTTGGTCCGGTGACAATTGGGCGGAACTGTGAAATTGGTCCGAACTGCTACATTCGTCCTTATACTGCCATTGGTGACGGTTGCCACATTGGCAATGCTGTAGAAGTTAAAAGCTCCATAATTATGAAAGGCGCTAAAATCCCCCACCATAACTATGTTGGTGATAGCGTTATCGGTGAGAAGTGCAATTTTGGTGCTGGTACCAAAGTTGCTAATCTGAGGCTGGATGAGAAAGAGATATGGGTTGCCGGCATAAATACCAAGAGGCGCAAGCTGGGGGCTATAATCGGGGATAGGGTTGAAACCGGAATTAACGCTAGTATCAATGTTGGTAGTATAATTGGCAATAATACCCTTATCGGACCAGGGGCTATAGCCAGTGGAGTTATTTTACCAGATTCAAGAATATTTTGAGGAGTATAAGTATGAAGCAAGCGGTGATTCTAGCGGCAGGCGAAGGGCAAAGGCTCCGACCCTTTACCGTTAATCGACCAAAGGTAATGCTATCTATAGCTGGTAAGCCAATATTGCAATATGTGGTTGAATCGTTAGCTGAAAACGGTATTCGTAACATTGTGCTCGTAGTTGGCTACAGAAAAGAGCAGATATTTGATTATATGGGGTCAGGGAAACAATTTGGCGTAAACATAACCTATGTGACTCAGGAGCAGCAACTGGGCACAGCTCATGCTCTCGCCCAAACTAAGGAAGTAACCGAGACTGAATTTCTGGTTCTGCCCGGAGACAATCTAATTGAGGCTGATACCATTGCTCAGTTTGTCACCAAAAAGCCTGAAGCGTTACTGGTAAAAAGGGTGGATAACCCGGTGAGGTATGGGGTGGTGACCCTAGACCGTGGTATGGTGAAGAAAGTTGTTGAGAAGCCTAAGGAGGCTAGAAGCAACATAGTTAGTACTGGCATTTATTCTTTTACAACACGGATTTTTGACTTTATTGAACCTGAGCTAGGTCTTCCTGATGCGGTAAACAACATGATAGCCCAGGGCTGCCCTATTAGTGCTAGGGAAACAGACGGTACTTGGCTTGATGTAATCTACCCATGGGATATATTAAATCTTAACGATGCTATTCTTCGCCAGATTCAGACTAGCCTGGGTGGTACAATTGATACCAGTGTTTCACTAAAGGGGCAGGTCTCGGTGGGGAAAGATACGGTGATACGGTCTAACTCTTATATAGCTGGTCCGGTAGTTATTGGTAGTGGTTGCGACATAGGTCCTAATATCTGCATCCTACCAGCTACCAGCATTGGCAACAATGTGGTTATTTCACCATTTACCACGGTTAAAAACAGCGTTATTGGTGATGATGTTAATATCGGTCCTTGCTGTACCATACAGGATTCGGTTGTTGATAAGGGCTGTATCATAAAAGGACACTTTACCGCTTGCAGTGGCGAGAGTGAGGTCAAGGTTAATCACGAGCATCACTGGGTGAATATAGGGGCGATGCTGGGTGAGGGCTGCAACTTGGCTAATAGTGTGGTCGCTCAGCCCGGAGTCATTGTAGGTAATTATAGTCAAATTCAACCAATGAAGCTGATTAGTGGTAAGCTGCCCGACCGGAGCCTGGTATTTTAGATTAACGGAGAGTTTTTAAATCATGTGTGGCATTATCGGCTATATTGGGGAAAGACAGGCTCAGCCTATCCTGCTCAGTTGCCTCCACCGACTAGAGTATCGGGGCTATGATTCCTGTGGTATAGCTGTGCTGGGAAGCGACATTGAGGTGTACAAGGATGCGGTCAGGGTGGAGGAATTGGAGAAGACTTCACCACCGCTTCCCGGAGTTGTCGGTATCGGCCATACCAGATGGGCAACCCATGGCGAACCTTCTCAGATAAATGCCCACCCACACTGTGATTGCACTGGCAAAATCGCCGTGGTGCACAATGGGATAATAAATAATTTCCAGAGATTAAGGCAGCAGCTAACCAGTGAAGGACATAATTTTATTTCGGAGACAGATACCGAAATAATACCGCACCTGATTGAGAAGTATTATGACGGTAATTTGGAAGAGGCGGTAGAAACTGCCCTGCGGGAAGTAGAAGGTTCCTATGCCATCATTGTCTTGATGATTGGTGAACCTAAATTAGTAGCTGCTCGGAAGGATAGCCCGCTAATTATCGGTGTGGGTGACCGAGAAAACTTTATCGCTTCAGATGTGCCGGCAATACTGGATTATACCAATAGGGTTATATATTTAGAAGATGATGATATTGGAGTTGTTACTACAGATGATATAGAAGTTACAAGGCGTGGTGTCAAGGTTGACCGGAAAGAGCATAAGATTTTGTGGAGTGTAGAAGATGCTCAAAAGGCAGGCTATGAGCACTTTATGCTTAAGGAAATCCATGAACAGCCTAAAGTGATACGGGACACCATTGGAGGGTACGTATCAATGGCTGAACCGGCAGCCGATTTAGCCTTGTTGGGTGATACTGGCTCAGAAGATATGCTCATTTTGGCTTGTGGCACTTCCTATCATGCTGCCCTCTTGGGTAAATATATTATAGAGGAGCTAATCAGAATCCCGGTGAGGGCTGAGTTGGCTTCTGAATTCAATTACTGGGGTCGAGCTTCAGCTAGAAGTAGAACGATTGTCATTACTCAGTCTGGTGAGACAGCCGACGTACTTAAAGCCATAAAGAGGTTAAGGGAGGAAGGGTGCCGGGTGATAGCGATTACTAATGTGGTGGGTAGCACTGCCAGCCGAATTGCTGACCAGATTGTTTACACCCGAGCCGGTCCAGAGATAAGTGTGGCGGCAACCAAGAGCTTTATCGCTCAACTTATGGCACTATACTGGCTAGCCTTGCCATATTCTAAGATTGATATCAGAAAATTAGATAGCCTCATTATGGGACTGAGACAATTGCCGGGCAAAGTCCAGAGGGTGTTAGATAATGAGGCGATAATTTTGGAGTGTGCCAAGCAACTGTCAAAGTATCAGGATGTATTCTTTATCAGTCGGGGGATAAACTTTCCGGTAGCTCTGGAAGCAGCACTTAAGCTAAAGGAAATTTCCTATATTCATGCTGAAGGTTATGGGGCTGGGGAGCTAAAGCACGGTCCCTTTGCCCTACTGGGCAGTGATACGCCGGTCGTAGCTATCGTAGCTCATGATAATACCTATGAGGCTATGCTGACCAATATCAAGGAAGTTAAGGCTAGGCGCTCTCCGGTGATAGCCGTGGCTGAGGAAGGTGATGAGGCGGTTGGGGAATTGGTTGATTCAGTGATTCATGTGCCTCAGGTTGATGCCATATTTTCTCCAGTGGTAAATACGGTAGTCATACAGCTGCTGGCTTACTATACAGCTAAAGAAAAAGGTCGCCCCATAGACTTCCCACGGAATTTAGCCAAAAGTGTAACCGTGGAATAGGTGCCATCTATTATTTAGTTTCTATAGGTATGATGGTAAATTCTCTTCTAGCTAGCTTCTCCGTGGTTACCAGCAGAGCTTCAGCATCATGATTCATTTGAGATATTACTACTATTATTGCTCGGGCTGGGGCATGCTCGGTAGCTGATGACAGGGCGAGGGTTGCTGGCTGGTTTTTGGCTGCTTTCTCTATAGCTTGATATTCAAAGTTGAGCATGTTAAGTAGCCGCTGGGCTGGTTCTGATGTTGCTTGTTTGAGCTGGGAAATATCACGCTTGAGTCTGCTGATGTCAGCTAATTGCAGGAACCGCTGGGTAAATTCTACCAGGCTAATATCCTTTATCACTGACAGCGTCTGCTTGAGTATTTCTCTGGGGTGGATGACAGTGGTGGTAAGGATAACCCTCTGGTGGTCATAGACAGCTAGTGCGGTGGGTACGGTCTCCTGGGCAAGGGTTAGCGCCGTTGTTATTAGATTAAAGATTAGCTTATCGGCTGCCTCAGCGTCACTAACCGAGAGGTTGACGGCTATAATGGCTGCTGGTTCGCCAGCTTCAATATATTCTTTGCTTATTAGCTGGTTCAATTTGAGAGTGTGTTTCCAATCTATGTCCCTCAGTTGGTCACCCGGTTGGTAGGCTCGGCTATCAAAGTATTCCACGCCCCTTTTCGGCATTAGCTTGGCTTTGGGTGACATGGTGGTAGCTGCAGTTGCCCCAATACTTGTCTGTTCCAGATATCTCATGGCTAGCCATTCGGCATACTTTGCCCTCGGGATTACATGTAGCCCCACTGGCTCAACTAGCTGATTTAGCTGGATAAAACCCCAGGGATCAATAGCTGATATCCGGAGTTGAGGATATGAGGGTCCAGCTAGTGGCGGAGTAATGATAAGGTTTAGCTCTGTTCTATCTTTACTTAAGGTGAATCTCTCTGACGTAACCTTGACCCATTGGTCAGCCGGACTAAGTAGGCTATGTAGCCTTAAGGACGCATTGCTTGTTATATGCAGGGAAACTTCAGCGGTAGCACCGGCAATAACCCTTTTCCATATAGTCGGGACATTAACGGATAGTCGGAAGGTGGTAAGGAATACTCGTATCAGGATGGCTAGCAGATACAGAGCAAATATTATACTAGTAAACAGCAGGGCGGGATTGTTAACGGTAAGTGATACTAGGACTAAAGCCAGTGCGGTGACAAATAAAGTCTTGGAAATAGGAGTGATATATCGCCCCTTGGGTTTTTCTCTGATAAATGCCTTTATGTTTTGAGCATTTTGTCTTAGGTAATAGTCCAGAAGGTATATAACCGGGAGGATAAAGGTTACTGCCATAGTTTGCACTATTATCAGGGACAACCCGGTGGCATAGGTTAGGTAGTTTAATGGTGACTCCAGAACCAGTGGCAGAAGAAATATAGTCGCCGCGGTGACGACCACACTGAGCCTTGGCGGCAAGGGACGCAGGGTGATAAATAGCATCATCAAAAGCCAGACTAGAGCCAGCAGCGAATAGGGTAATGCTGACAGAACAGTGGCTGCCAACAGAACAAGCAGCAGATATATTTGACATAACAATCTGAGTGATAATTTATTCATGACTCCATTTTTGGTACCGGAACTTCATTAGCTATCTTATTGATAATAGCCTCGGCGGTGACATTCTCCATCTCGGCTTCGGCACTGACTCGAATTCGGTGGCAGAGGGCTGAAGTAAGCAGTCTTTTCACGTCATCAGGGATAACAAAGTCTCTTCCCTGAGTAAAGGCTAGTGCCCTTGACCCTTTGAACAGGGCGATACCAGCCCTAGGACTGGGTCCAAGCGACACGTCTTGATGGTGGCGCAGGCTATCAAGGATGCCAATAATGTAGTGACGGACGCCATCAGCAATATATACCTTCTTGACCTCCTGTTGAAGCTGGACAATATCGCTGGGTGTAGCTACTGAGGCGATGTGTGGCTCTAGAATGTCATCAATATCTTTCAGAATCTGGTCTTCTTCTTCCATAGTGGGGAAGCCGCTCCATATGCGAAACATGAATCGGTCTGTCTGGACGTCAGTCAGAGGAAAGGTTCCAGCGCCCCCGTAAGGTAACTGACTGGCGATGACAATGAATGGTTGTTCTAGGGGGTGGGTTTCTCGCTCAATGGTAACCTGCTGCTCCTGCATAGCCTCAATAAGGGCGGCTTGGGTGCGTGGGGTAGTCCGGTTCAGCTCATCGGTCAGGAGCACGTTAGCAAAGATAGGTCCGGGAATAAATCTAGCACTGCCGTCAGGCTGATAAAGGTAGAAGCCAAGAATGTCGGCGGGCAGCATATCCGGAGTACCCTGTACTCTCTTGAACTTACCACTGATGACATGGGCAAAGGTGCGGGCAATGGTAGTTTTGGCGGTACCGGGTAAACCCTCAATGAGCACATGCCCCTGACTCAGCAAGGCAATCAGAAGGAGCTCCTTTATCTCATCTTTACCGATTACTACCTTGGATATTTCAGAAGTAATATTGCTTAGTAGCTTCTTACCCGATTGCGTAATCAATGTCCTCTCCTTTCTCGCCATAAAGGCATCAGTGTTATGGTCAGTGCCAGTATCACCAGTCCCAAGGTTCCTAGCGGGGTGGTGAGGGAAGCACGGATGTAACTCAGCAGACCCTTGGTTTGCTGGAGGTTTGACGGTGGCAGGTGGGATTGGTCAATAAGAAGACTGGTGGTAGTGATAGCGCCAATGTTTTGAATGAAATTGTAATTACTTTCCATCGTCTGCATGCTGTTGATAAATATGCTGGGATCAGCAATTAATATTATCTGACCTTTGTCCAGATTATGGGAGGAAATTACCGGCAGTGGACCAGTAGGCTCATCCTCCTCCCATGTCTGGTTGCCATTGAGATCGAGGAAGCTGAATACCGAGGAGAGAGCCAGGGCATCGCTAGTTTCAACACCAGTGAGAGAGGTGGCATGGTTCAGAACTAGCCTCTCGGCGTCTAAGGTTATCGGACTACCTGCCAGATGAGGAATCTGTGGGAACCATTTATTCTTATAGTTAGATAACGGGTCAAGGAGCGGTTGTCCTGAGAATCGTGCCTTGAGTCCCAGATATTCTAGGATTTGGTTGCCGTAGCCATAGTCATCGGCAAGAATCACAGTCCCACCTTGGGTGACAAAACTATTCAGCTCCTCAAGCTCAGCCGGGGAGAAATCAAGGTAGGGGATAAGGACAAGTGTCACCCCTTGTGGTGAGGGGGGAAGCTCAGATAGCGAATCTAACGGTGAGGCTGGAATAATTGAGCTTATATCTCTGATACCATTCCAAAACGGGTTCTCAGTTCGAAAATCGTCATTTGACGGAAAGAACCATATCGCTGTAGCCAGCACGATGATTAAGGCTATGGTGAGCGTCGCTATGAACTTATGTAGCTTCACTATGTAATTCCTCTTTAATGGTAGTAGCCAGCTGTTCAGCTCTAGTCGCTATATTCTCGTCCAGCTTACGGGCGGAATAGAGAGCAACTTCAGCTATGGTGGTTAGCTCGGTAAACGGCTTGATGGCAGTTGGTAAGCGGGTAGTAGCGGTCTTGAGGAACTCCCTGAGGGTGGTGTGTGCTGCCATAGAAAGGCTGGTCATCTTTTCTACAGTTTCAAGTCCACTTATGTAGGCTGATAATATTCTACCCCTGGTGCCGGTAAACTTTGGTTTGAGTTCAAGTGCTGGGGTAACCGCAGGTAGTTCTCTTACTCTGGGCTGGGGGATAACCTTTTCTTCTCGCCGTCTAGGTAACCTGGTCCTCACTTGGCTATAGATAAGTAGTCCAAGGGAAAGGGAGGCGATTAGCATCAAGCCAATGTTTAGCGGGTTAACTGTAAAGACCCATCTCTTTATCTGGAGTGGGGCATACCATGGCTCAACCGGTTCGATGGTTAAGGTTAATTGCCGGGGTCCGACCAAAGATAAGTCAAAGGGTAATTCTGCAGTAGTAGTAGTGGCAAAGAAAGGATTAGCTGATACAGAAGTCGGAACAGACAGCCGAAGTAAGCTTATATCAGCAGTAAAGCTACCATCGGTAGCTGTTTTTACTGTGGATAAGGATTGTCCCAAGGCAAGACTTACTCGGGCATCTTGAACCGGAGCGAAATTATAAGTTACCTTACCACTAATCTGGACTAGCTTGGGCAGGATAATAAGTTGTGGCACTTGGGCATCAGTTTGAATCGGTAGCCTTAGTATGTTAATGCTGAGGCTCTTTTCAGCACCAAGGCAACGCCCTTGAGGAATAGCCACCACGCTCAAGCTATGTTCTCCAGTTGAGGTCTGTGGTGGTGGAGTTATCTTGAGGCTAAATTTGTCTCTTACTGTTTCTTTAGCAAGCTGGGTATTATCCCAAAGCACCTTGATTGTTCGCTCTATATTATCATTGGTTGAGCTCACCTGACCGCTGATGGTGATGGGTAGCCCGGGGTAAGCAATCTCGGGTGCCGAGACTTCAAGGAAGGTAGGTTGATAAAAGCTGGTCTTGATTACCATCAGGGGGTCAAGTTCCAGGTTTTGTAGAAGCTGTTCAAGTTTGTTAGTGAGGTCTCTGAGGCGGCGTAAACTCTGTTCCAGGCGGTCATAAGCCTGTTTAAGCTGGCTGGTGGCTGAAGCGGCAAAAATACCAAGCCTATTCCCGACGGCGTTGGTTGCTGCCTCCATATCGTCCAGCAGAAATTGGGCATCTTGGATACCCGCCTCAGCGTAGTCCAGCTTTTGTCTGGCGTCACTAATCTGATTATTGGAGAATAAAGTCGACGCCTCATCAAGAAGAAACTCCACAGTATTCAAAGTAGTGAGTAATTCCCGGGGGAGAGTACCATAGCGGTCAATTATATACTGTAATTCATCTGGGATATTTACCTCTTCCAGCTTGTTGAGTATGTTGTGAGCATCGTGATATTGCCTAATGGCTGTCAGGTCGAGTGTCTTACTATAGAAGAACAGTAGTGCTGTCGGTTCTGGAGAGCTCTTAGCTGCCGCCGGGTTCTCGTGTGAGATATGGGTGGGCTGGGCAAAGATAGACAAACCGGGGGAAAACAGCACCAATAGGGTAATTATGGAGAGGATAATAGCTAATTTTTTCATAGTAAGCTAGGTGATAGCCGATATCTATGTCAGTATCCTAACAACCTCTAGAAAGACAACAAATAGGAGGCCCCCAAATAGCACGACGCTAACGAGGTTCAGTCCACGGCGGGCTTTAGCGCTGAAGTACACATATAACTCGGTAACAA
>JBHIFE010000050.1:0-9964 GCA_046760985.1 Dehalococcoidales bacterium | reverse complement strand
ATGATGCCGACTGGAATCTACTTGTCACTGGGAAAGATTCATCGGGTAACTTTAAGCTGTGGAGTTTAGTTTATGGTGATGGCGGTGACGTCACCGCTGGTAGCTGGTCAGAGTTGAAAGAGCTTGTCTCAGCTCCATCTGATGGCAATTTTGAATGCCATAGCCCATTTATGGATAAACCAGATGTTTACCGGGGTTTCTTTGTTGAGAAGTTCACCGGCAGCGAAGCCTATAACCGCCCCTTTTGGTCACACTCTGTCTCTAATGCTAAATTCATTGATAATTTGTGGCGAGAGCCAGTGCCGTTCAATCTGTCCTCAGAATATGGTCTAGCCATAGCTCACTATGCTGATTATTGCTGGCTGTCCAACCCGGCTGGGGTATGGAGAGCCAGTCTAACCCCTCAGAGCCTTGACCTCACCGCTGATGTTCTAGCCGTAAGGCAGGAATTGGAACAGACCTCGGGTAAGCTAACCGTGCAACTGAGGAATGATGAAGGGCAGTACGCTTCACCAGGGCAGGGGACTCTATCGGCTCTTGACATCGGTTGTCAGTTGGACTTCAGTCCTGGCTACTGCACCATTGCCGGTAACGAAGTGAGTTCGGGTCAAACCTTTAGCCTTGAAGCCTATGAGCATACCAGCTCAGGTGGTAAAGCCAGCCTCATTCTCTACGCTCAAGATGGCTGGGCAGCAGTAGCTACCTGGAGAGCTAGACATCAGTTCCGCTGGAATAAAGCCTCTAATCAGATGAGTGTCAAAGATATCCTTACTTTTGTGCTGGCTAGAGTGGGCTTGAAGTTAGAGGTTAAATCTCAGTCATCAGCCATCACTAGCTTCTATCCTGACTTTACCATTGGTCCTAATGACCGTGGTGAGACAGTTATCCAGAAGCTGCTCTCCTTCGTCCCTGATGTCCTGTTCTTTGAGGGTAGCAAAGCCTATGTCGTAAACCCCCTCTCATCAGACAACTCTGTCTATAGCTACGGTGAGGAACATCAAATTTTAGATGGCAGGTATCGGCTGGCTGCCTGGGAACTCAACCGAGTGCAAATAGAAGGCTATGATACTGGAAGTGATCAGCTTATTGTTGTTGATACTTTTGCCTGGGATGAGATAAGCAGGCTCTATGACCGACTGAGACAACTTGAGGACAGAAACATAGACACCGTAGCTAAAGCCCGGCAGAGAGGAGAAGCCTACCTAAGAGAAGCGGAAATAGAATCTGCCAGCAGCACTATTCTGATTCCGGTTAACTGCGGTCAACAGTTATATGATGTCATAGATATAACCGATACCCGGGCTGGACTTACCTCGGAGAAGAGGAGAGTACTCGGGTTAACTTTGGTTTATCACCCCCGCCGTGGTGAATACAACCAGAGGCTGTGGCTGGGAGCAGTATAGACCTTAAAGGAGGCGATATAAGTGAGACTAAGAAAAGGAGTATTAAAGGGCTTTAATTCCGGTAATTACACTGCTACTGTTCAGCTTGCCGGCAGTTACAAGGTTTATCTGGAGGACGTTACGGTAGCGCGGAATCTGCCATCAGCAGAGATGATTACCGGGAGGAAGGTGGCGGTTGTATTCTTTAATGAGTATAACCCGAAGGAAGCGGTGGTGGCTGCTGTTTACACCTAACTCTTTCTGCCTCAAATATTGGTGATTAACATCGCCACACTGGTATAGAAGATGCCCAAGAAGATGATGAACAGTATCCAGGTAACCGTGCTGAACCTCAGTCGCAGTCTTCCCAGCACAGTGATGGTTCTTTGCTGAAGCAAGGGCTGGCTCAGCTCCAGGAAGATGAGAAGTGCGGCTAGGACAAGGGTAAAGAGTACCCCCATATTAAAGCTGATTTGGGAGCCGAAGGTGCTCTGGTAGTAGCTCATGGAAACTAAGGAACTCATCAGTGAGGTAGAGAAGGAGGCAAAGGAAACAAAGCTTGACCATACCTGCGGCGGATACGAGGGGAGGGAAATTATTTGCTCGTAATTATCCTCGGAGGTGCTCGCCCTGACCAAGAAGTTTATCTGTTCTCCCAGTGGCAGCGGGTTTTTATAGGCGAATTGATATACCCTGCTGGAGCTAGGGGGTAAAGTAGCAATTCCCTCTCTCATAAGCTCGCCATTAGTATAGAGTTGATAGCTAACGCTGGTTACTCGAGATGACGGATTATTCAGCTTGAGGGTAGCTATTACTGGTTCCCCCTCTCGGGGAACCTTGGGTAGCACCACCAAGCTTGCCATATCTGAGCTTGTCTTCAACGTAAGCCAGAAGCTGCCCAGCAACAGTATTGCCAGCCATAGAATGGCAATCTTAATTGTTATGCTCCTGTTTCTGTTGAGTTCCATAATTAGCTTTCCGTCACCGGTATATACTTAAACCCCGGTCTCCCTTTTATCTCAGGTGATCGCCCCACCTGCCGGAAGTAAATATAGACGAATAACAGATACCATAGTGGGAATAGGATATATGTCGTCCAGTAGTGAGCCGCCCAGAGGGCTTCCTCTCCCCAGTGGTAGCCCGCCAGCATCAGGATTATTAACCTGATAAAGCTTTGAAACCAGGTGCCTACCGCACCAAATAGGAAGAGCCAGGCAGCCTTCTTTGGGGGAAGTGGTACATCTAGCATCATTAGGGTGAATATAGCTAGGAAAACCCCCATGGTTACCGGACCAGCACAGGCTGCGGTTACTGTCACTGATATAGGCTCACCGGAGTAGCTGGTGAAGTGTATCCATTGTCCCCCGTTCTGGAAGGCGTAGCCTAGACTGGTTAGTATCCAAAGCAACGGTTTTATTACTGTCATTGAATAAGGAAGCTCAGCAAACCTCTCTACCCCGAGCGGAAAAGAGATGGCAAAACCGTATATACCTAGCAGGATAGAGGGAATTCGAGCGCCTCTGCCAAAGAGAATGATAAAGACTCCCAGGGATGCCAGCAGCACCTGAAATACCAGAAAGTCTTGAGAGGAGGGCATGAGAATTGCTCCGATTATCAGCGCTAAGCCTAGCGGAATGAAGACAAAGCTTTGCCCCGGTTCCATTTCACTCCTGACCTGCTTCCTCTTGAGCCACAGCCATATACCGCACAAGCCCAATACACCCCAGGGAGCAGCATGATACCCAAATATCCAGCTTGGGGAGAGCATGGTCCCTATATTCGCCCAGAACTCCCGAAAGAAAACGAACGAGAGCGCCAGGGAGATGATGAACCATATAGCCAGTTTAACTAGCAATTTAAAGTTTCTCTCCGCCCCTAATATCTTCCCTTTAACTTGTAAGCTTCTCTCTTGCTTTGCCATTTTCTCTTTACCCCAATATGTAGGGTAGCACTGCTACTAGCATGACATTGTTTATCCCGTGGACTAGAATGGGAAGTACCAGATTTTTCGTTTTCCAGTACAAAACTCCCAGTATTAGCCCGGCAATAAAGACAAAACCAAGTTCTGGGAATGACCTCCAGGTGAGGTGCATAATCGCAAACATCAGGCTAGCCAGGATAAGCCCTCCTTTTGTCCCGAAAACTTTCATTAAATCTCTCTGAAGCAGACCTCGGAATAGGAGCTCTTCTCCCAGGGCGACAAAAAAGAGCATGTATAGCATATCCTTGAAGAAGTACTTAATCTCAAAAGTGGGAAAGGCAGGAGACGGGTGGAGAATAAAGTATTCCCCCGTTCCTAATACAATCCCAATAGCCAGCCCCACCAGTGAATAAGACAAGCGTTTATCTTTGTTGAAGCCGAAGATATCCTTGAGACTCAGTTTATTCTGGTAGATATGCCACAGGGATAGTGCTATGATGATGGAATATACCGCTGGGAGAAGGTACTGCTGGTTGATAAAGAACCAGGGGAGGGAGGAGGTAAACAGGATATAGAGGGGGATGAGTGCAAGTGACCCGGCACAGTCGGTTATTGGCTGGCTCAAACGGACTACCGAAATTGTGAGGTATATCCCCAGAGCCAGAAATAGCGCCAGCCCGATGCCATAAGCTACATCTTGGTAGGCGAACAAATATTCACAGAGGGCAATCGCGGCAAATATAGCCAGGATAAGTAGCTTTTGCCACCCAATTGCTCTGGTTATCCCAGCTTGCTTGATCAGTTCCTCTTTAGTTACTATTAAGCCTCTTTGTGTTGAACTCATCATAATAATTTCCCTTGGCTAATTTCAGACTGACAATCCTTGCATATCCCGCTAAATTCCAATCGGTGATTGAGGATTTCCAAGCCTGTTTTTCTGGCTACCCTCTCATCTATCTCTTTATATACCGGCTCAGCTACGTCAAAGATACGACCGCATCGCTCACATAGGAAATGAGCGTGAGGCTGGATATTGGTATCGAACCTGCTGGGGGCACCGGCAAAGTCTAGCTGTAGGATACTTCCCTCTTGTGCCAGCAGCCTCAGGTTGCGGTAAACCGTCCCGAGGCTAATACGGGGTATCTCCTTCCTCACCTGCTCATAGACCCAATCAGCCGTGGGATGGGAAGTGGTACTCTTCAGAACTCTGAGAATCGCCTCTCTTTGTTTTGAAAGCCTGACCATGGTCGTATAAAAAATTGTCTCGTCTAAGTAGTAATGATTATCATTACTACCATTGGCTTTAATTATAATTCGCCATTTGGCGAATGTCAATGCCTGGAAACGTTGATATCTGGGCGAAATTATCAATTTTACGTCATTCATACTTCAATTCTAGATTGCCCAGAGTTGAATGTTCATAAAAATGATGTAGAAATTTCATTAAAGGAGAGTGTTGGGGCTAATTCCGGTTTTCTGGCCTTACCGAGGAAATATGTGGGCGACTGTGCTTGGAACGTATAGAAGCAGGGCGCTGTTCCTGCTTGAACAAAAACCCCCTTTACAGGAGTCGGTTAAGAATTTAGAAGTGGATAATATGGATGGGGCTAAAATAAGTAGCGTTGAGCGGCTTTAATGCTGGTAATTGCGCTGCTGTCTGATGCTCTAAGCAAGAAAAATAATTAGTCCTATTACTCAGCTCATACTGCTCTTAGTTGGAGAATAGTTAGTCGCTTCCTTTGGTCATTCCCTTGGCGACACTCTTTAGCATGGTAAGGATGCCAAGGATGGCACGTTGTATCTCGACCGGCTCTTCGCCTAATATCTTGGCTACATAGGGATCTAAGTGCCGGCTACCGTAAACTGACTCCCTCTCTTCAGCTACACCGGTAGTCTGAGGGGACAGGAAGCCAGCCAAAGTAAATAGCTCATCCTCGTCAAAGCCCAATGGTTTAGCAATTTTACGTAGAATATGCGCTGATGGGAAACGCTCGCCTCTCTCAATGCGCCCTAGGTGTGATGAGGACACCCCTGATGCGGTGGCAAGCTCTTGTAGTGTCAGCGGTATCGCGATTCTTTGCTGCTTGAGAATTTTGCCTAGGTTATTGTCTTTCCGCTCCATATTTATCTCCTTACTTCACGTTATAATTCGCCAAATGGCAAATGTCAGCTTTTTAATTATAATTCGCCAAATGGCAAATGTCAATACTTTTGCTGACATACTTTAGCCAGTTGTCCATATCCACGCTTCTATCTTAGCCTGCCCAAATTAAGCGCTCATTAAAATGGCGTTAAAATTTTATTAAAATCTGCGGTCGTAACCTCAGCCTTTATCCCTTTGTTTTCCACAGAAGCATAAAAGATTGATAATCGCTTTTCAATAGCTATTTGGTAGGGCTTACCTCTATCAACTCTAGTGGAGCGAATCTTTAACCCCCTTCCTTGACGCCTAAAGATGCGGGTTATAGAATAAGACGGCTGATGACTAAGAAATACGATGTTATCATTGTGGGTGGCGGTCCGGCGGGTATTTTTGCTGCTTTGGAGCTGTCTCAGGCATCTGGGTTAGATATCCTACTTATAGAGAAAGGCAAGGACATTGATGAGCGTCAGTGTCTGGTTCGTGATACCGGTAGCCCCTGTATTACCTGCTCGCCTTGTCACCTGGTCTGTGGTTTAGGTGGAGCTGGTGCTTTTAGTGATGGTAAGCTGGTGCTATCATCACAAGTAGGGGGGCGGTTCCGAGACTATCTCAGGGAGAGCGAGGCTGAAGCCCTGATTAAGCATGTTGATGATATATACCTCAAGTTTGGTGCCTCAAGCAAGCTATATGGAGTTGGTGAGGAGATTGAGGAGATACGTCACCGGGCTTCTCTGGCGGAATTGCGTCTAACCCCGGTACCCCTTCGCCACTTAGGAACCGAGCATTGCTATTCGGTACTCAAAGCGATGCGTGACCGGCTTGCCTCTCGCCTGGAATTTAAGCTTGAAGTAGCGACTTCCACTATTATCGTTGATGACGGTAAGGTTAAAGGAATTGAAACTGAGGCTGGCGATAGGTTTCTCTGTCGCTACTTGATTCTGGCTCCGGGTAGGGAAGGGGCTGATTGGTTGTCCAAGGAAGCCAATCGGCTTAATCTGACGATGCATAATAACCCGGTTGATGTTGGGGTTAGGGTAGAGGTGCCAGTAGCTGTGCTGGAAGAGTTAACCAAAGTGCTCTACGAAGTGAAGTTAGAGTTCCTGTCAAAGAGTTTTGACGACCGGATTAGAACGTTCTGTATGTGTCCCGGTGGTGAGGTTATTATGGAGTCTACCGGGGGTTGTGACCCGGTAATCACGGTTAACGGGCATAGCTACGCTGACCGTAGGAGCAATAATACTAATTTTGCTCTCTTGGTCAGCACCGCATTTACCAAACCGTTTCGGGAGCCTATCGCCTATGGCAAATATCTGGCTAGGCTAGCCAATATTCTTAGTGGCGGGGTGCTGGTGCAGCGTCTGGGTGACTTGATGAAAGGACGACGCTCTACCCCGGCTCGTCTTGAGCGGGGCATTGTTCAACCCACCTTGCAAAGTGCTACCCCGGGTGACCTTAGCTTCGTTACCCCCTATCGTTATCTTACCGGGATAGTAGAGATGCTTCAGGCAATGGATAAGTTAGCTCCAGGCATTGCTTCACCTCATACCTTGCTCTACGGGGTTGAAGTCAAATTCTATTCCTGCCGACCTCAACTTAGCTCCAATCTGGAGACCGAGATTAGCAACATGTTTGCCGTTGGTGATGGAACTGGCGTTAGTCGTGGCTTGGTCCAGGCATCAGCTTCCGGTGTGGTTACCGCTCGTGAGATATTAAGGAGAAGCGGGCACCTACGCCGTTCTGGGTAGCTTTTATGGCTGGTTTCTTAGGTATTGACCTTACCTCAACTGAGGCTAAACCTAGTGCCTGTCTCGGGCTGGATAGAGAGCTACGCCTCACCTACTTGGGTTTTCTTTATCAGGATTCAGATATCTTGGAAGTGGCAAATCGGTGCCGCTTTGAGTTGGTGGCTATTGATGCCCCGCTTAGCTTGCCTGAAGGCTTATGCTGCCTGGAGGAGAGCTGTTCTTGTCAGGTGAAGGCTGGAGTTAAGGGCAGAAGTTGTGAGCGGGAACTGGCTAAGTTGGGTATCCCATGTTATTTCACTACCAAAAAATCTATTATTAAAGCCATGGTTTACCGGGGTATCAAGTTGAGAATTGAGCTTGAATCTATGGGGTGCGAGGTTATTGAGGTTTACCCCTATGCTACTAAGGTGCGCCTCTTTGGCAAGCCAATTCCCTCTAAATTAAAACCGGATGGTCTGAGGTTCTTGAAGCGGTACGTCAGTTCTCTGTTGCCCAACATTGCTCCCTATCTGGATGAGTTTAACCACGATTTGTGTGATGCGGCTATTGCTGCTTACACCGCCTTTTTGCACGCTCAGGGTAAAACTGAGCTATGTGGTGACACCAAGGCGGGTGCCATCTGTCTGCCATTTCTTGACAGGGTAGTCCATGGTGGCTAAAATGTGGTGGGTAATTAGGATTTCGGAAGGAGGATGATGCTATGTGGCTGAGGTAGTCGCTGGTGAGAATGAGAGCTTTGATAGTTTGCTCAAACGGTTTAATAAAAGGGTGCAGCAGGATGGCATTCTATCGGAGTTACGTCGTCGTGAGCACTATGAGAAGCCTAGTGTGAGGCGCAAGCGGAAAAAAGCATCTAAAAGACGCAGTATTGCTAGAGCAATGAGACGGCTATAAGTATATGAGGCTTATATGGGAACAAACCTAAAACAGAAGCTAACCGATGACCTTAAGCAGGCACTGAGGAGTGGGGATAAGGTAAGGCGTTCCGCTATCAGATTGCTTTTAGCAGCCATTAATAATGCCGAAATTGCTCGGCAAGGTGCTTTAGAGGATGCTGATATCCTTGGTATTATTGCTAAGGAGGTTAGGCAGCGTCAGGAAAGTATTGAAGCCTTTAAACAGGGAAATCGCCCAGACCTAGTGACTCAAGAGGAGGCGGAGCTAGCTGTTCTTCAGGAGTATTTACCTCCTCAGATGACTCGAGAGGAAATTATGGAAGCAGCACGCCGGGTTATTGAGGAGGTGGGAGCACTGGGACTTGGCGATAAGGGAAAGGTTATGCCCAAGCTCATCGCTCAGCTTAAAGGTAGAGCCGATGGGCGAGAGATAAATGCGATAGTAACTGAGTTACTTGGTTCATGATTTGTTTCTGCAATTTTTCGCCTCATACCCAGAGGAAGAAGATAAGTTCTAGAGAGGGGCTGATGCCCCTCTACTGGTCTCTGACAAGCATAAGGTGCTTCAATGCATAGAGTGGAAGTTTACCTAAAGAGCCACCTGCCCGATGCTAAAGGGCTAGGTCTAGTTAAGGACATACATGACCTTGGCATAACCACGGTCACTGGCGTTCGTGTGGTAGATATATATTGGTTGGACGCTGATTTAAAAACTGAGGAGTTGGACTTAATTGGTCGACGCCTTCTCGCTGACCCAGTGACCCAGGAATACCAGTGTTTTACTTCCTCAGACGACATTAGGGGAAGTTTGAAGGGGCGAAGCCCTTTCAAACCCAGTCTTTCCCCCTCTCGTTATCAAGGAGAGGGGGATAAAGGGGGTGAGGTTACTAAGCAATCCCATACTATTGAGGTTGCTTACAATGCTGGTGTCACTGACCCCGTCGAAGATTCTGTCCTGAAGGCAATCAGGGACTTAGGCTTAAACGGTGTCAGGGCAGTTAAAACCTCAAAACGGTATCTTATTGAAGGACGATTAGACCAACATCAGCTAGCACTCATCTGCAGTAGATTACTGGTAAACCCAATTATCCAACATGTAGTTGAGCGAGAACAATTTGAGTTTCCCGAAAATCCTCAATATAGATTCAGCTTGGAACAGATAGACCTTCTGGCGTCAGATAAGGTGGAGCTTTCAAAGCGATTTGGTTTCACTGATGATGAACTCCAAGCCGTCATGAGATATTTTCAACAGCAGGGGCGAAACCCGACTGATGCTGAACTGGAGACATTGGCACAGACCTGGTCGGAGCACTGTGTCCACAAAACATTTAAAGGCAGAATCAAGTTTGGTGGCAAAACCATAGATAACTTGCTTAAGAGTACCATCATGAGGGCAACCGAGGAGCTGAATAAGCCATGGTGCCTTTCTGTTTTTGTGGATAATGCTGGGGTGATTGATTTTGATGGTCGCTGGGCACTGTGTTTTAAGGTTGAGACTCATAATCACCCATCGGCGGTTGAGCCCTACGGGGGAGCAGCAACAGGGATAGGTGGGGTAGTTCGTGACCCGCTTGGTACCGGCTTGGGTGCCAAGCCAATATTGAATACGGACGTATTCTGTTTTGGCCCTCCTGACTTCCCCTATGAGAAACTGCCTAAGGGGGTCTTACACCCGCGCCGTGTTTTCAAGGGGGTTAGGGCTGGGGTGGCTGACTATGCTAACCGTCTGGGCATCCCTACCCTTAATGGTGCCATACTCTTTGATGAGCGGTACCTGGCTAATCCGCTTGTCTACTGTGGGACACTGGGGCTGCTGCCCAAAGACCTCGGTCGCAGGGGGCAGCAGAGCCCTGGTGATTTGGTGGTGGTGGTCGGGG
>JBHIFE010000049.1:0-10002 GCA_046760985.1 Dehalococcoidales bacterium | reverse complement strand
TTGTTACCGAGTTATATGTGTACTTCAGCGCTAAAGCCCGCCGTGGACTGAACCTTGTTAGTGCCGTGCTATTCGGGGGCTTCCTCTTTGTTGTCTTTCTAGAGGTCATTAACCTGCTGGCATAAGTAATTGGTTAATTGCTAATTAGTTTCAGAGTTAATACTATTACCTAAATGGTGGGCCAAACATCACTTTTGCGAAACCAGTAGACACGTTCTTTGAACTAGCGATAATGTCCGCTCCCTCTTTGCAGAGGGGGCGAGACGGTGAACTCCTGTAAACAATTTCAGCTGCACTTCGATTTCTACTCTACATTAGTCTATCCGACTAACCGTGTCAAGAAGCAGCAAGCTGCTTCTCTGATAGGTCCAAATCTCCATGTCAGCCGCCATCGTTACCTGACTGACTCCACGCAGTTTCCCACCACCCGTCGCAAGTTGCTGCACCCCGGGTTCTTAGCGTGCACAGTAGCCGAAGTCCCTTTCAGTATCTTCGAAAGAGAACGTCTGCTCAGCCCGCGCTTGCTTGAAGGGGTACGGTCCGTACTCATGCCTCATTGTCGAGGTGATGATCATGAAAGCTAATGAACTAGAACACGGATTACCCAGTTCTACTTCTGATTCGACCATTCGCAAGCGTGGCAGACCGCGCAAGAGCGTTCACGCTGAATCAAGTGAAGCACGGAGGAGCTACTGGCTGGGGGAAGTCTTCCTTAACCAAGGTTGGGCCTGGGCAACTGAGCTTGTGGAGGTCGCCCCTGCTGATAATGGGAACTGCTGGCAGGCGGTTCCGCTCTGTTTGGGGAGAGAGGATGAAATCATCCCAATTCTGAAGGCTCAGCAACCGATACGGCTTTGCCACTCTTAGCACTATAGACGATCAGCTATAAACACACTGCCAAAGCACGGAGATGAAAACAAAGTGTGAAAGCGCGGAGGAAAGAAAAAAGAAAGGCGAAAGGAAAGAAACAAGCGGTGTCTTGGCAATGTCGATGCAACCACGAACAGAACCACCAGGACAGCAGATGCCGGGGACACCGGTTACAA
Organism: Dehalococcoidales bacterium; assembly: GCA_046760985.1. Lineage (GTDB taxonomy): Bacteria > Chloroflexota > Dehalococcoidia > Dehalococcoidales > RBG-16-60-22 > JBHIFE01. Next base: position 8,956 of record JBHIFE010000049.1, on the reverse strand, counting down.
ACGTGCCAGGCAAAAAGAAGAGGGGGAAGAAAGTGACAAAGAAACCTTGAACAGCTCCATCTTAAGCACAATTCTCCAGTGAATTAGCGAGGATTTGGTGGTCAGAGAGGGGAAATCAATAAGCCATAGAGAGGTCATTCGCTTCGCTGTAGCCCAAGAAAAAGTTCCCCTGCCAGTGATACTGGTTGCTTTCCTTACGGCTATGACTGCACCTAGCGAACGATTTTTGTCTGACAAGCTCCGTATCTGATGTACACACAGCCGCAGATTGCGGTCTCACCTCTTGTGCATACAGCCGGGGAATCTTCAGCACACGCTTGTCTGTCTAAAAGTTCAGTGAAGATGGTAACTCATCTGAACAAAATACCGTTTTGTGAAATGCACTCTTTTCCTTAAGTCTTGAACCCACAGAACTTGCCGGTTAAGGGCACACGTGATAAAATCAGGGTGTCGAAAAGCCGTGAGGTGGGTTAAAAAGCGACACACTGATTTTTCTAAAACTCCTCAAAGGGGACGGTCTATCTAGCTTTAGTAGGCCGTGCAGGTCTCGAACCTGCGACACCCTGATTAAAAGTCAGGTGCTCTGCCAACTGAGCTAACGGCCCTTATCTAGCTTTAGGGAGCAGTCAAATTGGTGCCCTCTTCAGGAAAGTTAGCCAGTTAATCTTTAGCTTGCTCCCGAGGTTTCGACACTCTGGATTTTATCAAATCAACGTCGCCAACGCAAGCACACTGTACCAACAACGCATTCCAATAATTAAGATGACTTCATAGCTCACTGGCTATGGTGAGTTATTGACTTTCTCCTTCTGGGGTGCTACTATCTCGTCACGATTGGCTCAAAGTCTGGGTGGAAGGTTAACCAATTACTTTGGGAAGGAGGTAAGTAGTCATGGAACAGGTAGACAGCTTGGTCAAGACAACCCTGGAGGAAATTGAGAAGGTGCTTAGCACCAGAACTGTGGTCGGCGAACCCATAACTGTCCAGGGTGCAACTCTGATTCCCTTGATAAGCGTTGGTTTTGGTTTTGGAGCTGGGGGTGGCTCGGGGAGGGGAGAAGCCAAGCAAAAGGGAGAGGGCGCTGGAGGTGGCACCGGGGGTGGTGCCTGGGTAAGACCTATCGCCGTAGTCATTGTCGATAAAGAGGGGGTAAGAATAGAGCCAATCAGAGGAGGTATAGCAACGGTAATAGGGAAGTTAGGGGAAACGATACCCCAGGTGATAGAAAAATGTATTGAAAGATGCACCGAAAAATGGGCGGAACGGAGAAAGGAAGGACAGAAGTAGTTGTGGGTCATCATTTCTCTAGCCAGTCTGACTGTAATTCTAATCCTTGTCCTCTGCGTGCCGCTTGATGTGGTGCTTCAGGCTGATGTGTACGGAAGACCAAAGTTTCGACTGAGACTCTCCTGGCTCTTCGGTCTGGTCAGTAAGGAAATAACCAAGAGAAAGAAGCTTGAAGAAAAGAGGGCGGTTAAAGAGAAGCAAAAGCTCAGAGATAGAAGGAAAGGGGTGAGAGTGATATTTGAAATCTTACGAACCAGAGGTCTGCTGGGACAGCTCCGGAGGTTCTTGACCGATCTCCTTAGTCGCCTTAGGATTAGAGAGCTCGGTGCAGATTTCAGCATGGGACTGGATAACCCGGCTGATGCCGGGCTTCTCTTTGCCCTTATCGGACCAGCTATACCCTTTCTTGGTTCTTCTCGCTTCCACGAGATAAGGCTAGAGCCATCCTCTGAGAATGGGGCTCTCCTTGAAGGCTATTCATACGGAGTGGCAAGAGTGCGTCCCATCCAACTGGTTACACCTCTCCTCAGATTCGCCTTTTCTTTAGCTACAATAAGAGTTTTGAAGAAGCTGGTTCTGACTAAATGGAAAAGAAAGAAGTAGAAGTCGGCAATCCTGTGGCAATTGCTGGAATAATCCTGATTCCAGTAGAAAAGGTTTTGCTGAACTATTGGCATCGTAATAACAGCATTTCACTTTTTGCGGTTAAGCAGCCGGTCAGTGTTGTCGTGGTTTCCACTTCGGAAAAGAGAGCCTTTAGAATAACCGGAGAAGAGACCTCTTTAGATGAGCTTGTAGGAGAAGTCCCTGCTTTAGGAGAACTATTAGCCCGAATTTGATCTCCTTCAGCCTTCTACTAACAATAATCCTCAGATTTGCCAGCCAGACACACAAAGATTGTCTAATATCTAGTTGTTCAGGTAACATGATGGACACAGGACATGCTTTTCTATATAATTCCTCTACCAGCACCATCCTAGCCTAAAATTAAAAACTATTGATGGTAAGAGATTGATGAAAGGTCCCCTACTCATTGTAAGTGTTGCCATTGTTGCCTTGCTCATTGGAGTTGGTGCTGGCTACCTTATCGGTTATTTTAGCTTTAGCATTCCCTCCCCACCAGAGCCACCCCCACCGGCTGCACCAGCCGAGCCGCCGCCTCCACCAAGTGAAACTAAACCTCCGCCAAGCCAAAGTAAACCACCTACCCTGAGCTTTGAAGAAAAGATGGAAAGCCTTAGGCAAGCTATAGCTGAAGTTTCTGCTACTGGCGAGAGCAAGGAAGTAATCTTGGTCTTCACTGAAGCTGAAGTCAATGACCAAGCGACAAAGCGGCTCAGTCAGGTTGAGGTGCCGGAGGATATCCCATTAGAGATAAAAAGTGTCTATATCGACCTTCAAACCGATAACAACCTGGTAACTGAACTGAAAGCTACTACCTACGGCATTGAGGTTAACATCAAAACAAAAATGCGAGTCGGTGTCAAAGAGGGCAAACCCAAGGTGGAAGTAACTGATGTTAGTTCCGGTATCCCGCTACTTGATGCAATACTTAAAGACAAATTTGTTGGACTTATTAGCCAGAAGACTGACGAGTTGCTGGTTCAACTAATTGAAGGCGAAACAGGCGGCAATGGGAAAGTTGACTTGGAGTTTACCGATATTACTATTCAGCAGGAAGAGATAACTTTTACCATAATGATAAAGCCGAAAGAATAAGTCGTCATGACCAAAAGGGGATAAATCAAACTTGCTTGATGAAGATTACATGAAACAGGCTTTGCAGCTAGCCAGTAAGGGTCTGGGAAAGACTAGCCCGAATCCTATGGTGGGCGCTGTCATTGTTAAAGATAACCGAATAATTGGTAAAGGTTATCACCACCATTATGGGGGGAGGCATGCTGAAGTCAATGCCATTCAAAATGCCAGCGAGGATACGGAAAAGGCGACTCTCTATGTCACCCTGGAGCCCTGCTGCTATCAAGGTAAAACTCCTCCCTGCGTGGAGACTATAATCCAGAACAAAATCGGGCGAGTCGTCATTGGCACCCTGGACCCAAATCCACTGGTTAACGGAAAAAGTGTGGAGATATTGAAGCGGCAAGGAATTGAGACCAGAGTCGGGGTGCTTGAAGAAGAGTGCCGTGAACTAAATGAAGCCCATTTCAAGTATATGACCACCGGGCTCCCTCTGGTCACCTTAAAGTTCGCCCAGACTCTGGATGGCAGGATTGCTACTACCACCGGGAATTCTCGGTGGATAAGCTCGGAAAAGTTCCGGCGGCTGGCTCATAAATTGCGGGCTACTAGCGACGCCATTATGGTGGGGATAGATACGGTATTGGCTGATGACCCTGAGCTCACTGTACGCCTGGTCAGAGGAAGGAACCCGACTAGGGTTATTCTGGATACCAGATTAAGAATTCCACTGGACGCTAAGGTAGTCGGGAGTCAGCAAATGGCTCCCACAATTATTGCCACTACTTCTGGTGCCGATGAGCAGAAGTTGTCCAGTTTGCGTCGGATGGGAATTGGGGTTTTGATAACCCCGGAGGATGAAGCTGGAGAAGTTGACCTCAGACAGTTACTCAGCATGCTGGGACAGCGGGGCATTTCTTCAATTCTGGTTGAGGGAGGAGCTGGGGTTATTACTTCACTACTGCGCCGGAATTTGGTAGATAAGATGGTCATCGCTGTGGCACCAAAGATAATGGGGAAGGGCATTGAAGCGGTCGGGGAGCTAAATATTCGTGAGGTCGGTCAAACTCTAAAGTTGTCATTCAGAAAAATATATAGAATAGGAGAAGACCTTATTATTGAAGCCAGGGTCAATCCCCCTCCAAGTTAGCACGCTTTGACATATATTCCATCACCTCGGCTACTATGAATATTGAGCCGGTGGCACAGATAAGGTCTGTCGGCATTGCGTTGGCTAAGGCTAGTTCTACTGCTGAGCCAACATCTTCGGCTACCTCGGTGATTATTCCCCACTTTGAGAATTCACCGGCAAGTTTAGCCGGCTCTACAGCGCGGGGATGGTGAGAGCGGGTAACAATAACCATGCTGGGAAGAGAGGCTAGTTCAGCAATCATTCCAGCGATGTTCTTATCCGAGGAAACTCCAAAAATCAAGAGCAACTGGTCAAAATTAAAATATTGCTCAAGTGCCTCGGTTAGCCTTCTGGCTGAGTCAGCATTGTGGGCACTATCAACGATAACCCAGGGCTCACGCCGTAGAATCTGAAGTCGTCCTAGCCAGTGCACCTGTGCCAGCCCGGCAGTAATGCTCTCCGGTGAGACTCTTGCCTCTGAGTTGGCTAAAACTTCTACTGTAGCCACCGCTGTAGCCGCATTTTCCAGTTGATGCTCGCCAAGTAGAGGCAGATTAAGGTCATATTCGCCTCTTAATCCCTTCAACACAAACGACTGCCCCTCAGGGCTAAAGGTTTTCTGGTGCCAAGTGACATCGCTGCCTACCCTGACCAGCCTTGTCCCCCGCTCCTGGCATATCCTTTCTATCACTGCCATTGTCTCTGGAAATTGGGGGGAACATACCACGGTGCTTCCCGACTTGATAATGCCGGCTTTCTCAGTGGCTATCTGGGTAAGAGTATTACCCAGAACATCCATATGGTCAAAACTTATGGAAGTTATGACACAGACCTTCGGTTTCACCACATTGGTGGCGTCAAGGCGCCCCCCCAATCCTGTCTCCAACACCTGATAATCTGCCCGCCTCTCTTTGAAATAAACGAAGGCTAGTGCCGTTAGTAGTTCAAAGGTGGTAAGCTCACCCAGGGCACCAGAGCGATTTACCGCTTCAACTTCAGGTTTTATCTTCTCTAACAGTCTGCCGAATGCACCTTCGGCGATAGGTTTCCCATTAACTTGTATCCTTTCAGTGAAGCTGTGAAGATGGGGGGAAGTATAAAGCCCGGCTCGGTAGCCAGCCCGGGTTAGGATGGAGGCAATCATTGCCGCCGTGCTCCCCTTTCCCTTGGTGCCGGCGATGTGAATTGACCTGGTCGCTTCCTGGGGGTTGCCCAATCTTTCCAGCAGCATCTCAATGCGACCCAAATCAAAGACAAGCGCTGAACGCGGAATCCTCTCATAATCAGCGAAGCTTAAAATATAATCTAACGCCGATTGGTAGTCCAACTTGCTCACCACCTATGTTATTGACTGACCTTTCACGCCATATCTTAACTCCTGAAGCAGGTCAGGTAAAGCCTGGCCAAAAATATTTTTAAAATTAGGGCAAAAAACTCTTGACAAGCACTATATGTTGTGGTAGCATAACCTTCGTTACACTACATAATGTAGGATTTAATTATGGACTGTCCCTATTGTGGTTATCATGATTCTAAAGTTATAGACTCTCGCAACATAAACGAAGGAATACGTCGTCGGCGCCAGTGCTTAAAGTGCCGCTCCCGTTTCACCACCTACGAGCGATTGCAACCAGCTGGACTGTTCGTGATTAAGAAAGACCAGAGGCGTGAGGAATTTAGTCGGGATAAGCTGCTCACTGGCATTCGTAAGGCTTGTGAAAAACGACCGCTACCCAGCGGTACGGTGGATAAGATTGCCGATGACATAGAAGTTGAGCTTTACCGCTCAGCTAAAGTAGAGATACCTAGTGCTGTCATCGGTGACATGGTGATGGAAAAGTTAAAGAACCTAGACCATATTGCCTATATCCGTTTTGCCAGCGTTTACCGAGAATTTGCTGACATCACCACCTTGAAACAGGTTGTAGATACTCTGGCTAGTGGTGAACCGGAAGTATCTCCTGCTGCCAGTCAGCTACCCCTACTCTCCACTGAAAAATTAGAGGAACTGGCTAAAAGAGATCGGAAGAGAGGTAGAGCCAAATCAGAACAACCGGCAAAAAGTGGGACTTAAAATAGGAGCTGCTGATGAGCACAGCTAATCAACCGGAAAACAAACAACCTCTGAATCGTAATCGGATTGCCAAGGCTATCTTTGCTGCTGCTGAATCCATGGGCATGCCTGATAGGCAACTAATTGAGCAGCTCACGGCTCAGGTAATTGAACGCTTGGAACAGCCACAACCCTTGCCCGGAATGGAACACTTGGTGCCCAAGCCTCGCCATAAAAGAAAACGCCTACCAACCGAAGCTGAAGTCCAGAATATGGTGAGGGAAATCTTAGCCGCTGAAGAACCAACGCAGATAAAGGAGGCTAAACCTGAAATGGAAACAACTGCCACCGTCAAACTAAAAGTCCAACCCACCTCTGGTATTACTCTTACTGAAAATGCTCTTCGCGTTCTGGAAAGAAGGTATCTGAAGAAAAATAAACAGGGGGAGGTTATTGAGACACCGGAGGAGATGTTCCGTCGTGTGGCACGGGCTGTTGCCTCGGCTGAGCTTATTTATGAGTCTAACGCCGATGTTAAGCAAAGAGAGGACGAATTCTATGAATTAATGGCTAATCTGGAATTCCTGCCGAACTCCCCTACCTTAATGTATGCGGGGAGGGAGTTAGGACAGCTGTCGGCTTGCTTTGTTCTTCCCGTTGAGGACTCCATGGAGTCCATCTTTAACGCGGTAAAATATACGGCACTCATCCACAAGAGTGGTGGTGGCACCGGATTTTCCTTCTCCAGACTGAGACCGGAAAAAGACAGGGTCGGCTCCACCGGAGGAGTAGCCAGCGGACCGGTTTCCTTTATGCGAGTCTTTGATACTGCTACTGATGTCATTAAGCAGGGTGGGATGCGCCGTGGTGCCAACATGGCTATCCTTAATGTTGACCACCCTGACATCATGAAATTCATAACCGCTAAAGATGACCCAACTGCTCTGACTAATTTTAATCTTTCGGTAGCCGTAACCGCTGAATTTATGGAAGCAGTGAAGGTGGGTGCTGACTATAATCTCATAAATCCATATACCAAAGAGATTGAGGCTACGCTCAATGCTAAAGAGGTATTTGGCAAGATAGTGGATATGGCTTGGAAAACAGGCGACCCGGGCATTGTCTTCATTGACCGTATAAATCAGGATAACACCACGCCGAGATTAGGCAGTATTGAAAGTACCAATCCTTGTGGCGAGCAGCCACTGCTTCCCTACGAATCATGTAATCTAGGTTCTATCAACCTGGCTAGGATGCTGCGAAGCACAAACGGGACTACCGAGATTGACTATCCTAAGCTAGCTAGGACAATAAAACTTGCCGTCCGGTTCTTGGATAATGTTATTGATGTCAACAAATTCCCGCTACCCCAGATAGCTGAAATGACCAAGAAGACCAGGAAAATCGGGCTTGGGGTAATGGGATTTGCTGATATGCTGATTATGCTGGGTATTCCCTATAACTCAGAAGAGGCACTACAGATTGCCACCGATGTTATGCAATTCATAGATGAAGAAGCGCTTAAAGCCTCGGTGGAATTGGGCAAAGAGCGTGGCATCTTTCCTGCCTTTAAGGGGAGTAGCTATGATGTTCCTGGTGGTCCCAGGGTAAGAAACGCTTCACGCACTACTATTGCTCCCACCGGTACCCTGAGTATGATAGCTGGTTGCTCTAGTGGCATTGAGCCTCTCTTTGCGGTGAGTTACACCAAGAATATTCTGGATGGTGCCCAGTTAGTAGAGGCAAATCCCTATTTTGAGGAAGTTGCCAGGAATGGTGGCTTCTACTCTGAGGAGCTCATGCAGAAGCTGGCTAGCGGAACTCACCTTAGTGATATTGAAGGGGTGTCTGAAGAAATCAAGCGATTGTTTGTTACCGCCCACGAGATAAGTCCGGAATGGCATGTCAGGATGCAGGCTGCCTTCCAGAAGTCCACCAACAACGCAGTATCAAAGACGGTCAACTTCCCCCAGGGAGCTACCCGGGAAGATGTAGCCAAGGTTTATATGCTGGCTTATGAGGAGGGACTAAAGGGGATAACCATCTACCGGGATAGAAGCCGTGACGCTCAGGTATTGACCACCGGTAAGAAAGAGAAAGCTGAAGTTGCTGGGCGTACCCCAAGGAAGAGGACGAAAATAACTACCGGGATAACCGAAAGAGTAACCACCGGCTGTGGCTATATCTATGTAACCGTGAATTCTGACGAGAGTGGCATATGTGAAGTATTTTCCAGTCTGGGCAAAGCCGGAGGCTGTGCCTCCGCCCAGCTTGAAGCCACCTGTCGGCTTATCTCGCTGTCTTTAAGGTCAGGGGTAGATGTTGCCTCAGTGGTAAAGCAGCTCCGTGGTATCCGCTGCCCATCCATTGCCTGGGAGGAGGGCAAGTCTATTCTCTCCTGCGCTGATGCCATTGCCAGCGTCCTGGAAAAACATATCCGTGGTGATGATGGCAATAAGCCTAAACTAGAGGACTACGGTTTAGCCAAGAATCTAGCCGGACAATGCCCGGAATGTGGCAATCTGCTCGTCTATCAGGAAGGCTGCTTCATCTGCCGCGCCTGCGGCTATACCAAGTGCTAACTCTACCTACCATAGAGATTATTTACTAACCTCACCCCCTTTATCCCCCTCTCCTTAAAAGGAAAGGGGGAATTAATTTTAAAAGAGGGGCGTCAGCCCCTCTTAAACTCCCATTTAAAAGGGTAAATATCATAAGGAGAGTCAAAGAAGAGGCTTTGCCTCCAAATATACATAGGGAGTCTTAGAGGGACGAAGTCCCTCTT
>JBHIFE010000048.1:0-10004 GCA_046760985.1 Dehalococcoidales bacterium | reverse complement strand
TCGTATGGCGGCAGGAGAGGTGGTGGGTTTGGTGGGGGAAGACAGAGAAGATATTAAATTCCCTCTTCATTTATCTCTGCTTAAGACACCCAAAATATATTCATAACTCCGAAAGGCTATTACTTTAGGCGTTAGTGACAAACAGTGGGCCAAGCCTAATCCAATCACCAAAGAAGGATGGGCAATATGAATATCTATGTGGGCAACTTATCTCTCGAGGTGACTGAGGAAGAACTGCGACGAGAATTCATGGCTTTCGGGGAAGTGAAATCTGTAACCATTATGAACGACAAGTATATTGGTAGCGGGCAATCTAAGGGATACGGATTTGTTGAAATGTCATCAGTGTCTGAAGGTCAAGCTGCAATTACTGCCCTCAATGGAAAAACACTTAGGCATAGGACGATTGATGTTCTTCAGGCCCTCCCTCTTTCTGACAGCAGTGTCAATGGCTCCTATAGTCACAAGAGAGGAGGCAGGTACAGTAGGATAAACGTAAGACGGAGAAGAAGCTAAACCGTTAGTTGTGATCTATACGCCTGGGATGTGTAACAACCAGCCAGATTATTATACTAGCTAAGGTCTATCTTCATTCAGCAGAACTTCCCACACTCACCCACCTAGTCCTCAAAGCCAGCAAGGGGATAACCATGGCTAAGACGATTATGATGCTTACTTCTTTTGTTTGGGCTTTGTATAATTCTTACATCCACAGCAAGGGCAAATCCAAATTTTAGGCAGTGGTTTTGAAAGGTCCCAGACTATCATGGTGTTGCAAACCTTACATCGGCTTGAAAATGTAACAGATTTTGAACCATCCTTCATACTAGCTAGTATTATCGCCGGGCAGCACCAATAAGCTCAGCAATATCCTTTATCCCCTCTTTTTTCATGAATTGCTCTATTCCTTGCAGAACATCAAGCGGGGCGCGGGGGTTGGTGAAGGTGGCAGTACCTACCTGGATGGCACTGGCTCCAGCCATAATGAACTCTATAGCGTCACTGCCAGTAACTATGCCACCACAACCGACAACAGGCACATCTACGGCACCGGCTACCTCATAGACCATTGCCAAAGCTATCGGCTTTATCGCCGGTCCGGATAGACCTCCGGTTTTGCTACCTAACAAGGGTTGGCGTGTAGTTATATCTATATACATGCCCTTCAGGGTGTTAATTAAGGATACGGCATCAGCGCCAGCTTCAGCCACGGCTACAGCTATCTTGGCTATATCACCGGTGTTTGGGGGTAACTTAACCAGTATCGGCAAGGAAGTAGCCGATTTGACTGCGGTGGTTACCCTGGCGGCTGACTCGGGATTGGCGCCAAATTCAGCACCACCAGCCTTGATATTGGGGCAGCTAATGTTTATCTCAATGCCGCTAATTCCAGCTACTCCATCTAGCTCGTTTGCCAGTTGGGCATAGTCGTCAACGGTTTCAGCAGCAATGTTAACAATAACCGGTACGCGCCAGCTTGCCCAAAGCGGTGCCTTTTCCTTGATTAAAGCTTTAACGCCGATATTTTGTAATCCAATTGAGTTGAGTAGACCAGAAGCGGTTTCGGCTAGCCTCGGTTGTGGATTTCCATCTCTGGGTTCAAGGGTAGTTCCTTTGCAGACGACAGCTCCTAGCTTTTGAATATCAAACAGGTGGCTATATTCGGTTCCATAGCCGAAAGTGCCGGCGGCGGTCATCACCGGGTTACTTAGTATCAAGCCTTTTTTGTGTTTGGGGGCTAATTGAACGGAAAGATTCACTTTACCTTTTTGGATGATTATATGCTATATCTCCTAGAGGGGCAACCTCATGTTGGCTTGGGAGCCGCTGGTTATAGCCTTTGCTCTTATGGCGTAATTTGGAAACAGCGAAGGAGATAAAAAGGACAGTTCCGGCAACCAAGATAATCGTTGCCCCGGAGGGTAAATCAAGCAAATAGGAAAGCCACAGACCACTAAAGACAAAGACAGCTCCAGCTAAGATAGAAAGGAGCATCATCTTCTTAAGGCTATGTGTGAACTGTCGGGCTAGCGCAGCCGGAATGGTGAGAAGGGCAATGACCAGAATAATACCGACAACTCTTATTAGCACGACCACGGTTAAGGCAATCAGGCACAGTAGCAGAAGGTATAGACGTTCGGTAGGAACTCCAGCTACGGTGCTAAATTCCTCATCAAAAGAAAGAAGCAAGAACTCCTTGTAAAGCGACCATACGAGTATAATTATGACGACATCCAAAACCAGCATGAGCGTTAAATCGAAGGCAGGCACGGTCAGAATATTGCCGAAGAGATAGCTGAAGAGGTCGGGAGCATACCCTGGAGCCAAACCAATGAAGATTATGCCTAGTGCCATTCCTATTGCCCATAGGATACCGATAGCAGTGTCCTCAGGAAGTCTCGTGCGTTTGGTCACCAGTCCCATACTCAGAGCGGAGGCAAGGGTGAAGAAGATAGCACCTAATACCGGGTTTATGCCAAGGAAGTAGCCTAATCCAATGCCACCGAAGGAGGTGTGAGCACTCCCGCCACTGATAAAAACGACTCTCTTTGCCACTATATATACGCCGACAATACCACAAGCGATAGCAGCCAGGAGACCAGCAATCAGCGCATTCCGCATAAATTCATACTGGAGCACTTCTAGCACTTCTAATGCTCCCTTAGTACGCGGTGGGGGACGGTGCCATGAGCTATAAGCTGTATTGGGCAGTGGTAGGTCTTTTCCAGTTCTTCAGCGGATACCTCTTTTGAGCCGTGATAGAACAAGCGATGGTTAAGGCAGGCAATTTGGTCTACATAGATGGAAACAGCACTGACATCATGGGAAACCATGACTATAGCCATCTTTTGTTTCAAGCTGTCAATGAGTTCATAGAACTCAGCTTGCATATTCGGGTCAATACTGGCTGTTGGTTCATCAAGAAGCAGTAATTTGGGGTCGGTAGCCAGCGCTCGGGCGATGAAAACCCGTTGTTGCTCCCCGCCGGAAAGTCTGCCTATTTGTCGATCTTTATAATCTAGCATGTCCACCGTCTTGAGGACTTCATTGGCTATCCTTCTATCTTCTTCACTATAGCGTCGGAACAGCCCAGCTTTTGTATAACGTCCCATAAGCACTACATCTAGAACACTTATCGGGAAGTCGCGGTCAAACAAGTTATGCTGGGAAATGTAGCCAATGAATTTGCGCCCCCTCTCGGGGGGGTGTCCCATAACCGAAACCTTGCCCCGAGTTGGCTTTATCAGCCCCAGGATAACCTTAAGCAGGGTAGTCTTGCCACCGCCATTGGGACCTATTATGCCGAGGAAGTCGCTGGGTCCAATAGATAGATTTATCTCCTCCAGTACCGGAACGCTATCGTAATGTACCCATACGTCATTCAGTCTTACTATTTCTTTACCCACTTTTGACTCTCCACACTATAATAACATATTCCTAGCCAATGAAAAGAGGCTGTTTGGAAAGACAGCCTCCTTTGCTATTACCCACCATGCAGTTATTCTAGAGGTGTTAGAGTCAGGAGTTTCTTGGTAATCTTGGGATATTTAGCTATGAAGAGTAATTCATCTTCCACAAGTGGTTTTTGTGACTCTACATTAGCATATCTTACCAGCTCCAAAATCTCTCTAGCCTCTTCTTTACTAGCGAACGATACTTCCATCCTCCCCATTATATGGCTGAAGCCAGATATTCCGCTGTATTGCCCGGCAATAATTTCTCTCCCGGTTTCAACGAATTTTGGTTTACCTCTGCCCAGCTCTTTGAAACTATATAGCTCATAGTTTTCTGGATCCTTTAATACGCCATCAGCATGTATACCGGAGGCATGAGCAAAGGCATTGGCGCCAACCCCTGGCTGGTTTATTGGAATTGGCACGCCAAAGGCATAACTGGCAAACTCGGCTATTTTTGACGCCTTTGATAAATCAATTGGATTTCCTAGCTGATATTTCCCAGCAAACTCCTTTGATTTAGTTGCGGCTAGAGCGACTGCCACTAGGTCGGCATTCCCCGCCCTTTCCCCGATACCGTTAACGGTGGTATTGATATAAGCATCCTGCCCGCCATCTATGGCTCCTTTAGCTCCGGCAATAGAATTGGCAACCGCCATCCCCAGGTCACCGTGGCAATGAATCTCAATAGCCATGTCGGTATTCTCCGCCAATGCCTTGGTAGTTTCGTAGATAGTAAATGGGTTATCGTAACCGAGGGTATCACAGTATCTAAGTCTATCGGCACCGTGTTCTTTAGCGGCTAGACCGAATTTGATTAGGAAATCTAGGTCTGTTCTGGAGGCATCCTCAGCGTTAACACCTATGGTCTCCGCACCGAAAGCCTTAGCGGCATCAACTGCGGCAACCATCTCACTTATGAGGTCATCCCTTCCCTTTCTCCCCCCGAACTTGCCCTTGAGCATCTGGTCTGACGTAGATATTGAGAGATTGAGATGACGGATATTAGGTACCAACTTAAAGGCTGCCTCTACATCCTCAACAATAGCTCTTATCCATCCTTCCAAGCGGATAGGTTGCAGGACTCCCATTTCAGCCAGTTCTAGGTTAGCCTCTAGGTAATGGGATTCATGCTTGGTCGTTGGGAAGCCAAACTCAGACTGAAAGACGCCCATCTCGTTGAGGTAAATATTTATCATCGTCTTTTCCAACTTGGATAAGCCCAGTTTCGCAGTCTGAACCCCATCTCGATTGGTGACATCAATAAAATAAATCTTAGGCATTAGCTCTTCTCCTCGGGGGTTTGGGGGTAGTGAGCCCCTAGATGTAATTTTTAATAATACCATATATATACTACGCCACGCAAATATGTTTAGTTTTGAGGCTGTTTGTGTTGTTCTTGTTTGACAGCTGTGGGGAGGGGTGATAGATTAGAGATAAGGATAGTTCTTGGCAGAATACTTGAAGTTTTGAGTCGTTGTTTTCCGACCAGTATCACTAAGATGCCAAGTCTGATATATCTGGTTATCGTCAGTAGCTGTATAGAGCAATGAATGTCGGCGTGTGTAAAATTAGACTTCGCTTGCCGGGAAATCTATCTCTTAAGGGTAAGCGACAAGTATTGAAGTCCATTACTACGCGGATCCGAAACAAGTTTAATGTTTCTGTGGCTGAGGTTGATGACCATGATCGATGGCAATCGGCTACCATAGGAATTTGTTGTGTTAGCAATGATAGCCGGTATATTAACCAGGTCTTGTCTAAGGTGGTGGATTTTATTATTGATAGTCGTTTTGCGGTAGAGATACTGGATTATGAAATTGAGATTTTACCTATTTAGTGAGGGGAGTCATATTGGATACCTCAGCCTTCTTGAATTATCTTACGGCTCAACCCACCTATGCCGGTCAAATTGCCCATGCTGAGCATATCTCACCCCGTGAAGCGACCTATGCCGAGTTAGACAAACCTCTGGCAAGCGAGCTTCAGGATTGTCTTAGTAAACACGGGTTGTTACCCCTTTATACCCATCAGGCTGAGGCGGTAAATAAAGTTCGTCAGGGAAAGAATGTGATGGTGGCAACTTCAAGTGCCAGTGGCAAGACCCTGTGCTATAACATTGCTGTGGTGGAAGCACTCTCAGCGGAACCGGGAAGCCGTGCCCTTTACCTTTTCCCAACCAAAGCTCTGGCTCAGGACCAGCTCCGTGGTTTACACCAGCTATTTTACCCCGATTTATTTCAAGTAGAGGAACTGGCTACCTTTGACGGTGATACTCCACAGGCGGAGCGGGCTGAGATAAGGAAACGAGCCAGAGTAGTACTTACCAATCCCGATATGCTCCATATCGGGATATTGCCTAATCATCAATCCTGGTCGAGGCTACTGCGTCACCTGCGATATGTGGTGATAGATGAAGCCCACGCCTATCGTGGTGTTTTTGGTTCTCATGTGGCTGGTGTGCTACGTCGCTTGCGCCGTCTGTGTAACCTTTATGGCTCAACCCCTCAATTCATTTGCTGTTCGGCAACTATAGCCAATCCCGGTGAGCATGCCGAAAGACTGGTTGGTTTACCTTTTGAGGTGGTTGACAATGATGGTTCACCTCACGGTGGTAAGGACTTTATCTTCTGGAATCCCCCAATTATAGATAAAGCCAAGAGCGTTCGGCGCAGTGCTAATAGTGAAGCAACTAATCTATTTACCGAGTTGGTGAGTCGAGCTATCCGCACTCTCACCTTTGCACGTACTCGCCGTCTAACCGAGCTTATTTACATCTACTCGCAGCAGCGGTTAGCCGAAGTAAGTCCAGACCGGTCACAGCGAATTAAACCTTATCGGGCTGGCTATCTTCCGCAGGAGCGGCGGCAAATAGAGCGAGAACTTTTCAACGGGCAACTTCTAGGGGTGGTGGCGACCAATGCCTTAGAGCTAGGTATAGACATTGGTGACCTAGAGGCTACAGTGCTAGCTGGTTATCCGGGAAGCATTGCCAGTGCTTGGCAGCAGGCAGGGAGGAGCGGCCGAAGCCAAGGCAAATCACTGAGTTTCTTGGTGGCTCTGGATAATCCTCTGGACCAGTATTTTATGCGGCACCCCGATTCCTTTTTTCAGAGTAACTTTGAGAATGCATTGGTTAACCCTATCAACCCCTATATTTTGAGAGCCCATCTGATGTGTGCTGCCTGGGAGTATCCATTAAATAATGATGATGAAAAAATCTTTGGCTCTGCCTTAGGTCAGGAAGGGGAAGTGCTAGAGAGGCAGGGCATACTCAGGGAACGTAATCGGAAGTGGTATCTTTCCCCAGCTATTGCCTATCCGGCTCAGGCAGTTAATATTCGTTCCACTACTGGACAGAACTTCACTGTTGTGGATACCTCAACTGACTCGTTACTGGAAACCGTTGAAGCTAGCGTTGCCTTCTTTCAGGTACACCCCGGAGCCATCTATCTTCATCAGGGAGAGTCCTATTTAGTCACTGAGCTTGACCTGGCAAATCGCACTGCTTATGTGGTACCAACTACGGTTAATTACTATACCCAGACGAAAGAAATCGAAGATTTACACATCCTGAAAATAAATCACAATAAGGAGGTGGGGCGGGTTAGGGTGTGTCTTGGCGAGGTAGAGGTTACCACTACTGTAGTTGGCTTTAAGAAGAAGGCACAGTTCACCGAGGAGGTAATCGGAGAAGAGCCGCTTGATTTACCGCCCCAGACTTTTCCCACTGTAGCTCTATGGTTTGATCTGCCGCCTGAGGTGGTGGCTAAGCTGGTAGAGCCTGAACTAGATTTTGCCGGGGGATTACACGCCGCCGAACACGCAGCTATTGCTATTCTTCCCTTGTTTGCCCTGTGCGACCGCAATGATATTGGTGGTGTATCTACCCCTCTCCACCCCGATACCGGAAGAGCCCAGATATTTATCTATGATGCCTATCCCGGCGGCATTGGCATTGCCGAGAAGGGCTTTGATATGGTAGCCGAATTATGGCAGGCTACACTGAGGGCAATTGCCGAATGTCCCTGTGAGGAGGGCTGCCCAAGCTGTGTCCAGTCGCCCAAGTGCGGCAATAATAACAAGCCTCTGGATAAGAAGGCAGCCCAGATGCTGCTGGAAGGGCTGTTAAAGGGGGTGAGGTAGATAGATATAAGACAAGCCCTGAAGCGCAGTCGTGATACCTGGTTTACCAAGGCAATGCACTTGTTTGACCGCCCAGCTATAGGTGACGAGGTATGGGCAGAAGTAGAGGAGCTGTTGATTGCTGCCGATGTGGGGGTTAACACCACTGGAAAGCTTATTGACAAAGTAAAACAGCGAATGGCTAGAGAGAAGATTGACCAGGGTTCATTGGTGCGTGCCGCCTTAAAAGCCGAAATGGTCAATATCCTGAGAATTGCTCCTCAAGAAGTCTCTGATACTCTACCCTTGCCCAGGGTTATTCTAGCAGTGGGGGTCAATGGCTGTGGTAAGACGACATCTATTGCCAAACTTGCCCATAGCCTGAAGCATAGGGGTAAGAGCGTCATCTTAGTTGCCGCTGACACCTTTCGGGCAGCAGCTATTGACCAGCTTAAACACCTGGGGCAGAGGCTGGGGGTAGATGTTATTGCCCATCAGCCTGGGGCTGACCCAGGGGCAGTGGTCTACGATGCCTTGCAGGCAGCACACAGTCGGCAGGTTGATGAAGTAATTATTGATACCGCCGGCAGGCTGCATACCAAATTTAACCTGATGGAAGAGCTTAAAAAGATTAAGCGGGTGGCTGGCAAGGCTGACCCCACCGCACCCCATGAGGTAATCTTGGTGGTTGATGCTACCACCGGTCAGAATGGTTTAACCCAGGCTAGGTATTTCACTGACGCCGTAGGCGTAACCGGTATCTTTCTAGCCAAGCTAGATGGCACCGCCAAGGGGGGCATAGTCTTGGCTATTTGTGATGAGCTGCGAATTCCAATCCAGTTTGTCGGTGTTGGTGAGAAGTTGGAGGACATGGCTCCGTTTAATGCTGAGACCTTTGTTGAGGCACTCTGTTCCTGATTTTTAAGACAATGATTACCATAAGTATAAATCCAGTAGCCTTCACCATCGGCTCAATTGAAGTCAGATGGTATGGCATCTTTGTTGCCCTGGCTATTGCCGTGGTCGTATTGTGGACGATAAAAGAGGTAAGAAGAGGAGCTAAACTTTCTTATGACACTGTTTTCACGGCGGCGTTGGTGGGTATTCCATCGGGGGTAATATTTTCAAGATTACTTCATGTTATTGATGGCTGGGATTACTACAGCCAGAATCCGGGGCAGATAATCGGCGGTGGCGGTTTAACTGCCTATGGTGCCGTTCTGGGTGCGGCTCTGGGTATCTGGGTTTACAGCAAGTTTGGCAAGTTCCAGTTTGGTTATCTAGCTGATGTGGTGGCACCGGGTATCATACTAGCTCAGGCAGTGGGTAGAATAGGCTGCACCATAAATGGTTGCTGTTTTGGGATAGAAACCCCCTTGCCGTGGGGTATTATCTATACCCATCCTAATGCTCTTTGCCCTTTAGGGGTGGCAACACATCCCACAACGGTTTATGAGATAATATGGAATTTGATGGTTTTTGGGATGTTGCTAAAACTAAGGGGGCGGCTTCAGCCCGATGGTTCGCTGTTTCTCGTCTATCTTAGCCTATACTCAGTGTACCGTCTCGGCACCGATTTCCTGCGCGCCGGGACACCCTTCCTCTTTGGCTTACATCAGGCTCAAGTAATCGCCATAATCGTCTTAGCCATTGCCATCCCGTTACTGGTATTGAGGACAAGGTGGGCAAGGGTGGAGAACCCTGCTGAATAGAAGATAGAGCTAGTTTAACGATTTGATGACGAATTAAATAACCTGTATTCAGCGGGTGTTATGCTGTTTATTCATCCCACTTCAACAAGGCTTAAAATTTCCCTCTCTCTAGCCCTCATTTGACGTTCTGGCTCGGGCTCTTCGTGGTCATATCCCAGGAGATGAAGCACGCCGTGAATAATCAGAATGGCTATCTCCCTTTTTATAGAATGCTGGTGCTCCTTCGCCTGTATCACTGCCTGAGGGTAGGAGATAATGACTTCACCAAGATGGAGTAGTCCGTCGGGAGGCGCAACGAATGAGGTAGGTTCCACCTCGGTTCCTTTCGCCGGTGTCATATAAAAGGCTAAAACATCTGTGGGCTCATCTTTTCCCCGATAGCTTTTATTCAATTGCTGCACCCTTTCCTGACTGGTAATAACCAGACCGAGCTCTACATCAAAGCCAGCACCCTGAGCGATGAGAACCTGCTCAGCCACGCTCTGTAGCCAGCTCACCTCGGGACACCCCTCAAAGTCCTGGTCAATTAAAACATTAATTTCCATATTCGTGCCTTGCCAACCATCATAGCATAGCTAAATAGCGCTCTCAAATGAGATTTGAGCAGAATAAAGAATTGTGATATAGTAAAACATACAAATTATTGACTTTACCAGATTGAGGAGGGATCGCATAGTGGTCTAGTGCGGGCGCCTGCTAAGCGCTTACCCTG